>JAHFSL010000350.1 GCA_023265785.1 Candidatus Coatesiibacteriota bacterium
ACCGGGTCTACGCCATCGGCGGCGATACCGGGGGCGGAGCGCTCGCGGATGTTCTGGAGTACTACCCGGCCCGCCAGGTCTGGACCACCCGGGCGCCGCTCCCCGCCACGCTGATGGACGCGCGGGCGGCGACGCTCAACCGGAAGCTCTATGTGGCGGGGGGTCGGACGGCCGCGGGCGTCCTGGCCTCCTCCTCGGTGTGGGAGGGTGAGGCCTTCCACGCCGTGGCGGGCTCCAACCAGATCGGGCTGTCGTGGGGATTCGCCGACGGCACCTATCCGATTGCCGGCTACACGCTCTACCGGTCCACCTTCGTTCCCGCGAGCCTGGGCGCCCTCGGCGGGCCCCTGCGCGCGTTCGGGGCTGGCGTGAGCGTGTTCACCGATGCCGGGGTGACCAACGGGAACTTCTATTTCTACGCGCAGGTTCCGGCTGACACCCGGGGGCACCAGACGGTCGTGGCCGACCTGCTCATCCTTCCCGCCACGGCCCCGCTGGCGCTGACGGCCTCCGCCGGAAGTGCGAGCGTCGCGCTGTCCTGGTCGCTCCTGCCCAACGCGAACGCGGAGAATATCGTCGCCTACTCCATCTATCGCACGGCCGCCCCGGGCGTCACCCTGTTCGGGGCCGCCGCGCATGTGGCGGATGTCGGCCGGTTGGTGAGCACCTTCGTTGACAACGGCGTGACGAACGGGGTTCCCGTCTACTATGTGGTCGAGGCCTATTCGTCGGTCGCCGGGCCGGGCCGGGCCTCCAACGAGGTGACCGCCACGCCGTCGTTTATCGCGCCGCCCGGCATCCCGCAGTCCCTGGTGGCGGCGACGGGCGTGGACCAGACGGTCCGGCTGTCCTGGACGATGTCCATCGCGGGCGGGAACCCGCTGTCCGGGTACCGCGTCTACCGGACGACGATCCCGGCGGTGAATCCACGAACGGCCGGGTACCTGCTGGCCGACCTCAAACTGCCGATGTCCGCCACGGAACTTGTGGACCAGGCCGCCTCCAGCGAGTACGGGCAGGCCTACTATTACAGCGTCGTGGCGTACGACACCGCCTTCCCGCCGACGACCTCGGCTGATCCTATCCCGTCCAACGGCATGGCGGGCGGGCCGGGCTTCTGGCGGAACGGGCGGGGTGGCGTGCTCGGCACGGGGAAGACCCAGCAGGCCGGCGGCCTCACGACCAGTCTCGGGCTGATCTGGGCGGCCACGCTGGACGGGCCGGTGGCCGGTGCGCCGGCCGTGGATCCGGGTGACGGCAGCCTGTATGTCACCACCGATTGCGGGGCGGGTTGCGGGACCTTCTACCGGCTCCTGGCCAACGGTACGGTCGACTGGTCCGTCGCCCTGCCGGGCGGCGGCACGGCGGCCGCCCCGGCCCTTGGCTACAAGGACCAGTCCGGTGTGATCGCACGCGTCTACACGGGATATGACATGAGCGGGAGCGGGGGAATCGCGGCCGTGGTTCCGTGGATCGGCGTCGCGTGGACGGCGGCGATGCCGGGCGCCGTCCGGGCCTCTCCCGTGGTCCTGCCGGACGGCGGCGTGGTCGTCGGTGACGATGCGGGCGTGGTGCGGGCCTTTACGCCCGGCGGAGTGGTGCGCTGGACCGTCACGCTGGCGGGGGCGGTGCGCGTCCAGCCCCTGCTGATGGAGTCGAATGCCGAAATCCAGGTCGTCGTGGCTTCCAGCGATGGCTCCCTGGTGGGGATCAATGCCATTTCCGGGACGATCCGGGGTGGCGTTACCCTTTCCAATTCGGTGACCGGCATGGTGCGCGATCCTCTCCGCGACCGTATCTATGTTGCGACCGTGGACGGCCGCCTCATCGGGTACTCCCTGACGGCCGCCGGACTCCCGATCGCCGTGTGGACCCGCACCACGGTGGGCGGTCTGGTCGGGGCGCCGGCGTTCGACCCCGCCACCCATAACCTGATCGTGGCCGGGACGGACGGCCTTGTCTATTCACTGAATATTGACAACCCGGGCGGGACGGGGTTTGTCGGGGCGCTGTCATTGGCCGCGTCACATGCCGGTGTCGCGATCACCGCCGGCGGGCGGTTCTACGCTGGATCGGAATCCGGCTACATGATCGAGGGCGCCCAATTGCCGCTGGCCGTCCCGAGCCTCCAGTCCGTTCCGGGCAACGGGGCATTCGGCACCGCCTCGCCCGCAGCCTGGCAGAACGGGACGGGTCATACCATCGTCTACAGTGGTTCGGCGGATTCGCATGTGTACGGGTTCGGGGACGCGCCCGACCGGCCGGGAACCCTGACGATCGTCGCCTATCCCGGCGCCATCGGTCTGTCCTGGGCTCCATCGCCCCCCGGCCTGCTGGCGGTCTCGGGATACCGGATTTACCGTACGACCGGGGGACCGCTCACCCTGGTCGGAACGACCAACGGCGCGTTTGCGACGGCCTTCATGGACGGCTCCGTGGCATCGGCCACGGGCTTCCTCTACCTGGCCTATGGGGTGGATGCCGGGCCGTTCAATAATCTCGGGCTTCCGCGGTCGGCCTTCGCGGTCTCGGCCCCTGATTGCGCCCCGGGGCTGTGGCTCAAGGCCCGCAACCCGGAGCCGCTCTACGCCGTGGCCGGGGAAAGCCAGCGCTGGCGCGTGGCCTTCAGTAATGCCGGGAGCCAGACGGCCTACAACCTGACCCTGACCGCAGCCATGAGCGGGGGTGCCACGGCGCGGTCCACCGTCGCGGGTGTGGGGCTGTCCGCCACCCTCACCGGGGGGGCCATCCTCTCCGCCTCGGCCTGGTCCACCGTGTCGTCATCCGGCCCCTGGACGCCCGGATTCCCGGCTTCGACCACGGAGGACCTCTTTCTCAAGTGGGTCGTGAACGTCCTGCCGCCCGGCGCCAGCGGGGAGATCTCATTCGTGGCGGCCGTGAATGCCGGCGCGGACCAGCTCCTGCCGTTCACGGTTGCGGCGACGCTCTCCTGTGATCCCGCGGGGGCGTCGCAGTCGGGACTGGCATTCAGTGACTCGGCAACCGGGGAACGGCTGGGAACACCCGTGGCCTGGCTCCGGATGTACAACGACCCCTCCTCCACGATGGACGTCTTCTTCGGGGCCGCCGCCGACAGCGCCGGGAACGCGTATGTGACCGGGTACGAGTACCGGCCCGATCTTGGGCAGTTTGAGAACACGCTGACGCGCAAGTACGACGCGGCGGGCGTTCTCCAGTGGAGCCGCGCCTACAACAGCGTGTCCAGCGGCACCGACCAGGGCGCCGGGGTGGCCGTGGATGGTGCCGGGAATGTCTATGTTGCGGGGTACGAGAATGTCGGCAACAACAATTGGAGCCTTCTCAAGTACGATGCCGCCGGGACGCCGGTCTGGACGCGCTCGTTCAACGGGGCGTTTAACGGCGCCGACCTGGCCACCGCCATCGCGGCCGACCCGGCGGGGAATCTGGCGGTGGCAGGCTACGAGTCCACGGCCTCCGAGGCCCGCAACTTCCTGGTTCGCCGGTACGACACGAACGGCACGCTGGTCTGGAGCCGGTCCTACAACAGCCCGGCCAGCGGCAATGACGATGCCTGGGGCGTGGCCTTCGACCCGTCGGCGAACGTCATCGTGGCGGGCCGGGAGGCCCGGACCGACCTTTCCGAGGGGAACAACTGGCGGGTCATCAAGTACGACCCGAGCGGAACCCTGCTC
>JAHFSL010000351.1 GCA_023265785.1 Candidatus Coatesiibacteriota bacterium
GGACAGGGTAGGATAGGCGGGTGCTCGTTCTGCACGCGACCTGGCGTGAGCCAGGTTCCCTGCATGTCTGGGCCGAGAGTGACCGGGTTGAAGGCAACCGGGCCTCCGGCCGCCACCCCTTCGCCGCCACCGGGCGGGAAGCGCGGATGGCATTTGCCGGCGTCCTCGCCGCGGGCCAGGCCACCGGCGCCGGCGATCTCAAGGAGGACGAGGCCGCGCTGGCCCTGCCCACGGTCGTGGGCAAGCCGGTGCCCTCCCACCCCGCCCTCAACGGCGGGCTGGACCAGACGCTGGAGCCCGCGCTGGCCAAGTGGCAGGTACCCGGGGCGGTCGCCCCCGCCGGTGAGGCCGTGGAGTGGCTGACGGCCCTGCCCCGCCGGGGCGAGGAGCCGGCGGGGGTGGCCATCGGCGACGACCTGCGGTGGTTCGCCGGGGCGGCGCGACTGGTGCTCGAGCTGGTGATCCGCGAGCGGTATGTGCCCACCGCCCCCGAGGGCGTGGCCGGCGGCCCGGCCCGCTGGGAGCCCCTCCTCTCGGCGCCGGGCATGCTGGAGCGGTCCCTGGTCCTCGCCCGCGCGATGCCGGGCTCCTGCCGGGCGGCCACCGGCACGAAGCTCACCCGCGAGGAGGTCCTGGCCCAGTTTCTCCGGGCCGCGGTCAACGAATTTATCCAGGCCCGCCACGACGCGCCCGGGGCGGCGGCGGGCGCGGCCCTGCGCTGGCTCGCCTCCCTGGGGACCGGGGCGGCGCGCGCGGGCGTGCCGGCGGACGCGACCTTCCTCGATGCCATCCGGTCCTGGGTCGGTCCCGCGCTCGCCGCGGAGCCCTACGAGGGGTTCCGGACCTGCCTCCAGCTCGATCCCCCCCGACCCTTGACCCAGCGCGCGCGGCCCGGCGAAGCCGGGGCGCCGACCTGGCAAGTGCGGTTCCTGCTCCAGCCCGTCGAGAACCCGGAGAAGACCGTCCCGGCCGCCGAGCTCTGGCGAACCCGGTCGCGGCTGACGCCCGAGCGGCGGGCGGCCGCCCAGGACCGCCTCCTGGCCGACCTGCTGACCGCGAGTCGTTTTTTCCCCGCGTTGAGCCGGTCCATGCAGTCCCACCATCCCCGGTCGGTGGCGCTGTCCGTCCACGAAGCCCACATGTTCCTGACCGAGGCGGCCTCCCAGCTGGCCGAGAGCGGGATCGCGGTCATCATCCCGCCGGAGCTGGCCCGGGGCCGGGCCCGGCTGGGGACCCGGATGCGCCTCAAGCCCACCGCCGCGGCGGAGCAGGCCGAGCAAGGGCTGGAATCGCTCGTCCAGTTCGACCTCGCGCTGGCGCTGGGCGACATGGAAGTCTCCGAGCCCGAGTTGCGGGCGCTGATCGAGGCGCGCCTGCCGCTGGTGCAGTTGCGGGGACGCTGGGTCGAACTGCGGCCGGGCGATATCAAGGCGGCGGCGGACATCCTGGACCGCAAGTCCTCGGAACTGCCGCTGGCCGAGGCCCTCTTCAGCGCCTGGGGCGCGGGCGAGGCCGAGGGCCTGCCCGTGGTGTCGGTGGAGGCGGAAGGGTGGCTCGAGAAACTGCTGGGCGACGGCGAGGCGCGGCTGGAGCCGGTGCCCGTTCCCGCCAACTTCCGGGGCACCCTGCGCCCCTATCAGGAGCGCGGGCTGGCGTGGCTCGATTTCCTGCGCCGGGTGGGCGGGGGCGCGTGCCTGGCGGACGACATGGGGCTGGGCAAGACCATCCAGGCCCTCGCGCTGTTCCTGCGGCACCAGGGCGTGGACACCGACGGGAAGCCCTCCCTGCTGGTGGCGCCCACCTCGGTGCTGGGCAACTGGGAGCGGGAGACGGCCCGGTTCGCGCCGTCGCTCAAGGTCCTGCTCCACCACGGTCCCGACCGGGCGCACGGGACGCCCTTTGCCCGGGCCGCGCTCAAGCACGACCTGGTCGTGACCAGCTACGCGCTTCTCACGGGCGATCGCGAGACGCTCCGGCAGGTCACCTGGGATACCGTCCTGCTCGACGAGGCGCAGAACATCAAGAACCCGCACGCGCAGGTGGCCCAGGCGGCCCGGGCGCTGACCGCCCGCCACCGGATCGCCATGACGGGCACGCCGGTGGAGAACCGGCTCCAGGAACTCTGGTCCATCTTCCAGTTCCTGAACCCCGGGTTCCTCGGGACGCTGGAGACTTTCCGCGCCAACTTGGCCAACCCGATCGAGCGTGAGCACTCCGCGCCCCACGCCAACCGCCTGCGCCGGCTGGTCGCGCCGTTCCTCCTGCGGCGCGCCAAGACCGACCCGGGGATCGCACCCGAACTGCCCCCCAAGATCGAGACGACCGAAACCTGCCGCCTCACCAAGGAGCAGGCCGCGCTCTACGCCGCGGTCGTCAAGGACATGATGGAACGGATCGAGCGGACGCAGGGTATCGAGCGCAAGGGCCTCGTGCTCGCCACCCTGACCAAGCTGAAACAGGTGTGCAACCACCCGGCGCTCTTCCGCGGCGACCACTCGGCGCTCCCCCGCCGGTCGGGCAAGCTGGCGCGGCTGGACGAGCTCCTCGAGGAAATCACGGGCGAGGGCCAGCGGGCGCTCGTCTTCACCCAGTACGCCGAGATGGCGGAGCTCCTGCGCCGGCACCTGGCCGCGACGGTGGACGCGGAGGTCCTGCTCCTGCACGGCGGGACGCCCCGGCTGGAACGCGAGCGGCTGATCGCCCGGTTCCAGGACACCGCCGGCGGGCCGAAGGTGTTCATCCTCTCGCTCAAGGCCGGCGGGACGGGGCTCAACCTCACCGCCGCCAGCCATGTCCTGCACTTCGACCGATGGTGGAACCCCGCCGTCGAGGCGCAGGCCACCGACCGCGCCTACCGCATCGGCCAGCAGCAGACGGTGCAGGTGCATGCCTTTGTCACGCAGGGCACGCTGGAGGAGCGGATCGCGGACATGCTCGAATCCAAGAAGGCCCTGGCCGGCAAGATCGTGGGCACGGGCGAGAACTGGATCACCGAACTCTCCACGGCGAACCTGCGCGACCTGTTCTCGCTCCGGGCCGAGACCCTGGCGGAGGAGGAATGAGGCCCCCCTGGCGGCGGCCGGACCGGCGGGGCCGGGGCGGGGGACGCGGGCCACACGGGCCCCGCGGCCCGCGGCGGCCAGGGGCCCCCCGGTTCGCCCCCACGGTGCCCGACTCGTTCACCGCCGATCCGGCGGCGTACTGGCGGGCCGGGCCGGGCCTGGATGCCTCGCCGCCCGAGGCGCCGTTTGATCCGGTGCCGGGAGCCACGCTGGCGCGGCTGGGCGCGCTCCCCTCCGACGACGATTCGACCGTGGAGAACGCCCTGCGGCGGACCTACGCCACGGCGACCACGGCGGCGGCTTCGCTCCTGCGCCGCTAGTCAATTCCTAGTCGGGAAGCATGTAGATGCCGGGAGCGCCGGTGAAGAAGGAGACCACCGTCCAGACCACCGCGATCATCGCCTGGCCCAGGACCAGCCCCAGGAAGAACGGCAGGGCGCGCCGGTAGGCCACCGCGCCGCCAAAGGTCATCACGGCCGCCTTGGCCCCCCAGCCCAGGAAGACCGAGAACCAGATCATGCTCATCGGCCAGCCCCCGGCCACGATGTAGCCCCAGGGCGCCAGCGGCCACCAGGGAAGCAGGGTGCGCAGGGCCAGCAGGCCGCCGGTCA
>JAHFSL010000352.1:0-1776 GCA_023265785.1 Candidatus Coatesiibacteriota bacterium
CCGGTACGAGCCCAGGATGTGCCGCAGTTGCTCGGTGGGGAAGCCCAGGATGAAGCTGGCCTTGACCTGCAGGCCGTTGCGCACCGCGCCGCGGGCGGACGCCAGCATCCGGGTGGGAGTCACCTGTTTCTTGATGCGCTTGAGCATCTCCACCGAGCCGCTCTCGGGGGCGTAGGTGATGAACGCACACCCCGACCGGTACAGGAGGCGCGTGATCTCGGTGTCCAGGACGTCGGTGCGCGTGCCCGAAGGGAACTGCCAGGTGATGGCCAGCTTCTCGTCAATGATCCGCTGGCAGAACTCCACGATCCACTCCCGCTTGACGATGGCCGTCAGGTCGTAGAAGTCGAAGTTGGTGGCCCGGTAGCGCTTCATGTAGTCCCTGATCTCGTCGAGGACGTCCGCCGCGGGGCGGGCGCGCCACACGACACCCCACATCCCCGGGTTGGAGCAGAAGGTGCATCGGTAGGGGCATCCCCGGCTCGCCATGATAGGCATGGACCGGCCGAGGTTGATCCCGCCCATGACGCCCTGGTCCAGGTAGGACTCGATGGGGGTGAGATGCCAGGCCGGCCGCGGGATGGCCGCCAACTCGCGCAGGCGGGGCCGCTCGCCGGTCCGGACGGGGCCCTCCGTGCCGCGCAGGCACAACCCGCCGACCGCGGCCAGGTCCCGGCCCGTGGCCAGGGCTTCCACGATGTCGGTCAGCGTCTGCTCACCCTCGCCCAGCACGCAGGCGTCAATGGCCGGGCAGGTGGCCAGCGATTCCTCCGGCATGGCCGTGAAATGCTCGCCCCCGGCGACGATGCGGGCACGGGCAAACCGATCGCGGATGCGGCCCAGGAGGGTGCGCGTGGTCAGCCATTCCAGCGAGAACATGCAGGTGACGCCGATCAGCTCCGATTCTTCCGGGATGCGCGCCAGAATTTCGTCATCCGAGAGGCCGTGCCGCAGGGCACCCGGGAGCGCGGCCGCGGGCCCGTACCGGCCGAGCGCCTCGCCCGGGCCGTCCACAAGGGTGACCCGGTGGCCGAGCGACTCCAGGGTGCCTGCGAGGTACGCCAGCCCGAGTGGCGGAACGGCGTCGTCGCCGAGGCCACCCATCGTGGTGACGCTGGCGGGACGGACAAGGCAGATGTTCATGATGGCTCCTTGACGCGAACGGGGGCCGCTCCCCGACCCCGAGGGAAATTATAGCAGGGGCGCCGGCGGTCCCGGTTCCATGCTACGCTCGTGCGGAGGAAACGCGGGAATCCATGCCGGATAACATCAACGAAATCCTGGTGACGGTCACGGTCGTGCTGGCCGTGGCGGCGGTCGCCCTGCGCGCGCTGCTCCGGGTCAACCGGGTGGGCTGGCTCAAGGCGTTCATGACCTGGCTCCTGGAGTACGTGGACGTGGGGCTGTCGGCCCTGGTCATCGCGCTGGTCATCAGGTCCTTCGTTGTGGAGCCGTTCAAGATCCCGTCCTCCTCGATGGAAGACACCCTCCTCATCGGTGACCACCTCTTCGTCAACCGCTTCCTCTACGGCCTCAAGATCCCGTACCTGGCCGCCCGGCCGCTGGCCCTGCGCAAGCCCAAACGGGGGGACATCGTCGTGTTTGTGCCCCCCCACCAGCCCGACAAGGATTTCATCAAGCGCGTCATCGGAACCCCCGGCGATACGGTGGAGATCCGCAACCAGGAGGTCTGGGTCAACGGGAGCCGGCTGGTCGAGCCCTATGTCGTCCACAAGGACGCCGGGCCCTGGCGCCGCCTGTCCATCCCGCGCGACC
>JAHFSL010000352.1:1786-3664 GCA_023265785.1 Candidatus Coatesiibacteriota bacterium
CCTGATCTACTTTTCCTGGAACACCGACCCGGCCGTCCCCCTGTGGGACCTGGTTCACAAGATCCGGTGGCGCCGGATGTTCAATCTGATCCGCTGATCGCCTAGGGCCGGGAGCCCGGCGCGCCCTCCCGGGCGATGCGGTCGGCCGCGGCGGAATCGCGTGAGGCTTGGAGCGGATTCAGGGCCAGCGCGGCGGCCTCGCGGTACCGGGCCGCCGCCAGCCCGAACCGGCCCTGGGCCCGGGCGAGGTCCGCCTGGGTCTCGCGCACCCACGCCAACCGGCTGCGGCGGCGGTGTTGTGCCCCCTCCCCCGCGGGCACGGGTTCGAGCCAGGCCGCGGCGGCCTCCAACTGGGCCGCGGCTTCCGTCACCCGGTGGCGGGCGGCCAGTCCGGTGGTGCGGGCCATGGCGATCCCCGCCAGATTGATCCGGAGATCGTCCTGCTGGGTGGTGTAGATCCCCAGGCACCGCCGGAGGACCGCTTCCGCCTCGTCCAGCCTGCCGAGCTCCATGGCCGCCAGCCCCGAGGTGGGCAGGCTCTCGGCGTCCGGCGTCCCGTCGCGCACCACCGGCGCAAGGACGCGGGCGGCCTCCGCCCAGCGCCGCTGGGCGCCGAGGGCGTATCCCAGTTCGCCCCGCAGAAAGAGCACATTGGGGAACTTCCGGACGAGGTCCTCGAGCATGGCGACGCATGCCGGCAGGCGGTCCTCCCGGCGGGCCGCGTTGGCCGCGAAGAGGACGGAGGCGGCACCGGGCAGGTGGTACGTCGTGGCATCGGGCGGGCGGCGGGGGTGGCGTGCCACCGTGTAGACGCAATATCCCCCGTTGATGAAGTCGCACTGGGGGGAGGCCCAGGTCCGCGTGAGACCCGCGCGGCAGGTGTCGGCGTACAGGTGCACCATCCGGTCGGTCCACTGGAACGGGGCATTGCGCTTGAGGATCCATTCCGCGGAGACATAATTGTAGACGAGCGCGTCGGCGCCCAGCTGGCGGAGCCGGTGGAGGACTCCGGGGACCGTGAACGATTCGGCGATCACCCGGAACATCAGCGGCGTCTCCGCCTGCGCGCCGTCGTACAGGATCCGGGCGGGCACCGGCCAGGTCTTCCACTCGCCGACCATGACCACCCGGTGGGATTGCATGCGATGAAGCTCATTGCGCGTATCCTCGTAGGTGGTGAAGGACTCCGCGGTGACGGCCGCGGGATCACGCCGCACCTGCCCCCAGGCGAGGTGCTGGAGCGGGGCGCCGGCCAGCCGGCCGATTTCCACGGCCGCGAGGACCGCCAGCCCGGCGGCCCGCAGGCGCCGCGGCACCCGGTGCACCTGGGTTCCGGCCAGCCAGGCCAGCCACCAGTCGCCCGGGATCAGGAACCGGGGCAGGTGGCCGGTGGCCAGGACCGCGAGCTGGCCGGCCGCCACGGCCAGCGCCCCGGCCCACGTGGCGGGGAGAAGGAGGAGGCCCGGGAGGGCCAGCAGGAGCGGCAGCTCGAGGGAGGCCATGGCCTTGATCCACGCCCCGGGCAGGGTGGTCAGCGACATGGTCTCCGGGTCCCAGCTCTCCATGGCATATTCGCGCAGGGTGGCGGCGTTGCGCGGGCCCCAGTCCAGGGCGGGCCAGAGGCCCGCCGTGAACGGATAGACCGGCGTGCCCGTGGCCAGCCATGACTTGGCGGCCCACGGAAGCAGGGGGAGCACGGTCAGCGCCAGCGCGCCGGCCACCCGGCGGACCGGGGCGGCCCCGCGCCACCGCCGGGCGACCAGCAGGACGATGGCCAGCGGGACGAGGGCCGGGCCGTACACGACCTTCGCGGCGATGGCGGCTCCCACCAGCAGCATCCCGGCCTCCACGGCGCCGTCCAGGGCCAGCAGGGCGCCC
>JAHFSL010000353.1:0-1453 GCA_023265785.1 Candidatus Coatesiibacteriota bacterium
CGTGAAATCCTGGCGATGCGGTTCGGACTGAAGGGGCGCGATGCCCACACCCTGGAGGACATCGGCGCGGCGCTGAAGTTGAGCCGCGAGCGCGTCCGCCAGATCGAGTCGCGCGCCCTCCGGCGCCTCAAGGCCGCCCTGGTCGCGCGCGGCGAAAAGCTTGAGGATCTCCTGCAGGATTCCTGAATGACGCCCGGGGGCCATGCTACACTGTCGGGCGTGCCGGTCGACCTGAAACGGTTCATCGCCGAAGTCCCGGACTTTCCCAAGCCGGGCATTTCGTTCAAGGATCCGACGCCGCTCCTGGCCTCGCCGGAGGCGTTCGCGTCCGCCATTGACGGCATGGCGGGGTGGTATCGCGATGCCGGCGTCACGGCCATCGTGGCCGCCGAAGCCCGCGGTTTCCTGTACGCGGGGGCGCTGGGGCGCGCCCTGGGCGCCGGAATCATCCCCGTCCGGAAGCCCGGGAAGCTTCCCCGGGCCACCGTCAGTGCCACCTACCAGCTCGAATATGGCACCGATGAACTGCACATGCACCGGGACGCCATCAAGGCGGGCCAGCGGGTCATCCTCCTCGATGACGTGCTGGCCACCGGCGGCACGGCGGGAGCCATGGCCTCCCTCGTCAGGACGCTGGGAGGCATCCTGGTCGGGGCGGCCTTCCTCATCGAACTGTCCTTCCTGAAGGGTCGGGCCGCGCTGGCCCCGGTCGAGGTCCGTTCGCTAGTGACCTACTAGCATGAAACTGAAGCCGATTCGCCCCCTGGAGACCCCGGCGGCGTCCGCGCTGGGCCTGCCCTCCTGGTTGCCCGAGCGGGAGCGCCTGCTGGAGCTCTTCGAACAGTACAAGCCCGCGGTGGCCGCCGGCGGCGTCGCCGCCGTGGTCCTGGTCCTGTTCGTCGTGCTCTATCTCCGGCACTCCTCCCAGGTGACGGCCCGTTCATCCGAACTGTTCCGGAATGCCCTGTCCTTCTACACCTACCGCATGCCGCCGCCGGGCAGTGATGCGGTTCCGGCGGTGGGGTCCGACGAGGAAAAGTACCAGCGGGCCCAGGCCATCTTCCAGCAGATCCATGACACCTACCCTGGATCGGCGCTCGCCCCGGGCGCACTGTACTACGTTGGCAATTGTCGGTACCGGCTGAAACAGTACACCCAGGCCCTTGAAGCCTATGAACTGTTCCTGGCACGGTACCACCGGCACCTCCTCGCGCCGGAAGCATGGCTGGCCAAGGGTGACTGCCTCGAGCAGCTGTCACGGTTCCCGGAGGCCTACGATGCCTACCGGAAAGTCTATGACGGCGGGGGAGCGCTGGCCTACGAAGGCGCCCTCGGAGCGTCGCGGTGCCTGCTCAAGCTGACCGAGACGGACCGCAACCGCTGGTCCGAGGCGGTGGACCTGCTGAACCGACTGGCGAGCGGGACATCGGCGCGGGGCGCGCATGAGTCCCGC
>JAHFSL010000353.1:1463-3657 GCA_023265785.1 Candidatus Coatesiibacteriota bacterium
CCGGGGCCAAGGCGGGTCCGGCCCCCGCGCCCGCGGGAGCGAAGCCGGCACCCGTCGCGGGGGCCGGCACACCGGCACCCGCAGCCAGCAAGTAACACGACCGCCCCTTCCGCCGGGATGACCGACCGGCCCTCCGTCTGTCTCGCGCTGGTCTGGCATATGCACCAGCCGGACTATCGCGATCCGGAGACGGGGGTAGCGACCCTGCCGTGGGTCCGCCTGCACGCGACCAAGGACTACGGCGACATGGCGGCGCGGGCAGAGGCGTATCCCGGCGTCCGAATGACCTTCAACCTGACGCCCGTCCTGCTCGAGCAGATGGCGGCGCTCGCCGGGGGGGAACAGGACGCCTACGAACGGCTGGCGCGCCGGCCCGCGGACGCGCTGACGGAGGACGAGCGGCTCTTCATGCTCCGGCATTTCTTCATGGTCAACTGGGAACGCAGCGTGGAGCCGCACCCGCGGTACCGCGAGTTGCTCAACCGGCGGGGGCGCCGGGCGGGACCCGAGATCGGCCCGGAGATCCTGGACCGGTTCGTCGCCCAGGATTACCTGGACCTCGCGGTCCTGTTCAACCTGGCCTGGACGGATGAGATGTGGATTCGCCGTGACCCCGTGCTCGCCGCGATGCGGGCGCGTCCGTCCGGCTGGACCGAGCCGGACAAGACCGCGCTGCTCGATGCGCACCGCCGGATCCTGGGGGAGATCGTCCCCCTGTACCGGCGCCTGCAGGATGCCGGCGTGATCGAAATCGCCACCTCACCCTACTTCCATCCGATCGGACCGCTCCTGCTCGACCAGGGAACCCTCCGGGAGGCCAGGCCCGACCTGCCGCTTCCCGCGGCGTCGTTCCGGGGTGATCGGGACGCCACGTGGCACCTGCAGGAGGCGACCCGGCTCATGACGGCGCTATTTGGCCGGCGCCCGGCCGGGCTCTGGCCCTCCGAGGGCGGCGTGAGCGAGGAGTTCCTGGCGTTCGCGGGCCGCGAGGGCTACCGGTGGGCCGCCACGGACGAGGCCATCCTGCTGGCCAGTCTGCCGGCCGGGGACGTCCCTCCCGGCGCGGCGCACCGCCCCTGGGTCCGGCCCGGCGCGCCCGGGCCCCTGGCGCTCTGCTTCCGGGACCGGACCCTCTCCGACCTCATCGGATTCGTCTACGGCCACTGGCAGGCGGAGGCCGCGGCCGACGATTTCGTCGCACGGCTCAAGGTTGCGGGACGGGGGACCCCGCCGGGGGAGCCGCCGCCGCTGGTGAGCGTCATCCTGGACGGCGAGAACGCCTGGGAACACTATGAGGGGGACGGTGCACCGTTCCTGGACGCCCTGTACGCGCGGTTGGCCGGTGACCCGGACATCCGGTGCGTGACGCCGTCCGAGTACCTTGACCGCTGGCCCGGCGCTTGCCGCGAGCTCGGGCGGGTGCGCGCGGGCTCATGGATTAACGGGGACTTTGCGATCTGGATCGGCCACGAGGAGGACCGGGCCGCGTGGGACCTGGTGGCCGAGGCCCGCGCGGCCCTCCTGGCGCGCGAGCCCGACCTCACACCGGAGGCCTTCCGGAACGGGTGGCGGAGCCTGATGGCGGCGGAGGGGTCGGACTGGACCTGGTGGTACGGGGAGGAACATTTCTCCCCCATTGCCAGTGATTTTGATCGGCTGTTCCGGCTTCACCTGGCGCGGGTCTACCGGGCGGCCGGGCTGGATGCCCCGCCCTCCCTGGCCCGGCCCATCAAGCGCGCCCCGGCCGCGCCGCTGTACGAGAACCCGTCCGACGTCCTCGATGTCATCCTGGATGGGCGCGTCACGAGTTATTTCGAGTGGCTACCCGCCAGCCACCACCGGGCGGGCGAGGCGGGCTCAGCCATGCACCGGGTCGTCAACCTCCTGGAGACCATTCATTACGGGGCGGACCGGTCCGGCAACCTGGTGATCCGGCTTGATCCCGATGCGGAGCGGAACCCGTTCCGGCACACCGATGTCGAGGTCGTCCTGCAGGAACCCGTGGCGGGCACCTGCCGGTTTGTCCAGGGTCCGGCAGGGTGGGAGGGGCGGTTTACGCCGGCCGCCGGGGGCGACACCGGCTCCCAGGTGGACCTGCGGGCGGCCTGCGAGACCGTCTTCGAGGGGATCATCCGGTTCGGACGGGAGGCGGGCGCCAACCCAGTCCGGCTGTTCACCCTGGCCCTGCGGGACC
>JAHFSL010000354.1 GCA_023265785.1 Candidatus Coatesiibacteriota bacterium
CGAACTGCTCGCCAAGCACGGGCTCAAGTGCTGGGCCATCTCCCACCACCTGGCGGGCCAGTTGGTGTGCGACCCCAACGACGCCCGCACGGACATGTTCGCGCCCAAGAAGCTGGCGGGGAAGCCCGAGGAAAAGCGCAAGTGGGCGATTGAGACGATGAAGAACGCCGCGCTGGCGGCGGCCAACATGGGGATCAAGGTGGTCAACGGGTTCACCGGGTCGCCGATCTGGCACACGATCTATCCCTTCCCGCCGGTGAGCCCCAAGGAGATCGAGGACGGTTTCAAGCGGTTTGCGGACCTGTGGAACCCGATCCTGGATGTGTACAAGAAGGTCGGGGTCCGGTTCGCCCTGGAGGTGCATCCGGGGGAGATCGCCTTCGACATCGTCACCGCCGAGCGGGCGCTCAAGGCGCTCAAGGGCCGGAAGGATTTCGGGTTCAACTTCGATCCCTCCCACCTGCACTGGCAGTTGGTGGACCCGGTCCGGTTCATCCAGGAGTTCCCCGACCGGATCTACCATGTCCATATGAAGGACGCCGCGCTCCAGCTGGACGGCCGGTCGGGCATCCTGGCCTCGCACCTGGGATTCGGCGACGCGCGACGGGGCTGGGATTTCCGGAGCCTGGGCCACGGCGGGGTCAAGTTCGAGGAGATCATCCGGGCGCTCAATGCCGTGAAGTACCAGGGCCCGCTCTCCGTGGAGTGGGAGGATTCGGGCATGGACCGCGAGCACGGCGCCGCCGAGGCCGCCGCGTTCGTCAAGCGGGTGGACTTCAAGCCCAGCGCCCGCTCCTTTGAGGCCGGCTTCGACAAGTAATGACCGCCAGGGCGATGGTGGCCGGCGTGGTGCTGGCGGGGACGCTGGTTGCGGCGGGGGCCGCCCCGGCGGGCGTGGCGACTGAGAAAGTGGGCCGGATCGCACATGACCTGGCGGAGGGCTACGCGGCCAAGCGCCCCCTGGGCGGGGGCGAAACACTGGCCGTGTTCACCTTCCGGTGCCCGCTGGCGCTGGAGAAACAGCAGGTGGGATTCGCCGTGGCGGAGCTCCTCCTGCGGGAAATGGCGCAGACGGCGAAGTTCAGGGTCGTCGAACGGTCCGAAATGAAGAGGGTACTCGAAGAGCATGCGTTTTCCCTGACCGGGGCGGTCGACTCCGACTCGGCGGTCAAGGTCGGCAAACTGCTCGGGGCGAAATTGGGCGCCATGGGGAGCGTGGACGCCCTCGGCAGCCAGTACCAGTTGAATGCCCGGCTCGTGGACCTGGAGTCCGGGGAGGTCCTGGCCACGGGGTTCCAGGAGGTCCCCCGCGAAGCGTTTGAGGTGGAGGCGGGAAACTACCTGAATCTCGTCCCGGAGGAGCAGGCAGTGGGGCTGTACGGTGCGTTCGCCTATGGATTTAGCGGCGCAACCTACACACCCGAGCTCAGCTATACCGGCGGCTCCACGAGCGGCGGGGCCTCGTTCACGAACCACGCGCACCTGACGGGCGTCTCGTCCCTGCCCGGCGAGGTCGGTGTTGGGGTACGGTACCTGGCCCTCCGGCATGTCATGGTGGATCTCGGCTTCTGGCCGATTGGGTACAACGTCCGGTTTGCCGGAACCGTCGATCGAAACGGGACGTGGTCGGACGGCGGGACGGTTGACGCCGAGTTCAAGGGGCTGGGAGGCGAGGTGGCCGTCTTCTGGACCTCCCGGTTTGGCCGGCGATTCCGCTGGTTTGCAGGCGCCGGAGTCTCCGGGTTCTCCATGACCAAAGTGGACAACAACGCCGGCTCCGGCGCCGCGGCGGTCAAGGCGCAGTTCAACATCGTAGGTCCACAGAACAACGTCACGCCAATGATCCATGGCGGCATGGAGTGGCGGCCCGCCGGAAGGTTCGGCTGGCTGGTCTCCATTTTCCTGTGCCCGAGCCCGCATACTTATCCTATTGCCTGGGGGGAAATCAATGGAAACCACATGGAGGCGGGAACCTTCGTGATGCCGACCGCCGGCCTGGTCACTACGGCGGCCCTTTATTTTTAGCGGAGCGGCGGGCTGGTGTAGAATGGCCCACGACTTGATTGCATAACCCCTAACGATTGTCAGGAGGTCCAGCATGGCGCACACGCTTCCGAATCTTCCCTACGCGCACGACGCGCTCGAGCCCACGATCGACAAGGCCACGATGGAGATCCATCACGGCAAGCATCACAACGCCTACGTCACCAATCTCAACAAGGCGCTGGAAGGCGCCCCGGACCTGGCCAACAAGACGGCCGAGGAGCTGTGCAAGGGGATCGCGTCGGTGCCCGAGGCCGTGCGCGGGCCGATCCGCAACAACGGTGGCGGCCACTGGAACCACTCGATGTTCTGGACCTGGATGGCGCCGGGCAAGGGTGGCGTACCGGCAGGGAAACTCGGTGACGCGATCAAGGCGTCGTTCGGCTCCTTTGACGATTTCAAGGCCAAGTTCGAGGCCGGCGGCGTGGGCCGGTTCGGGTCGGGCTGGGTCTGGCTGGTGGCGGCAGGGGGCAAGCTGGAGATTGCGAGCACGCCCAACCAGGACAACCCGCTGATGGATGGCAAACATCCGGTATTCGGCGTGGACGTCTGGGAGCACGCGTATTACCTCAAGTACAAGAACGTGCGCCCGGAATACCTCAAGGCCTGGTGGAATGTGGCCAACTGGGACGAAATCGCCAAGCGCCTGCCCTGACCGTTCGCGGATCTTCAGGTCCGTACGACCGCCGGGCCCGATGCCCGGCGGTCTTTCCGTGTGCGGCGGGTCTGTGCCGTTGACTCGTCGCATCGGCGAGGATATCGTATGACGAGAACGCGATCGATAGGAGGACGCCATGGCCGTGACCGTCTCACCGAAGTACCAGGTCGTCATCCCCAAGGATGTCCGCATCGCCGCGAACGTCAAGCCGGGGACCAAGTTTGATGTCTTCAACTTCGGGGGCCGCATCGAATATGTCCCCATCGTGCATCCCCGAGATCTCCGCGGGAAATTCAAGGGGCTTTCCACGCGAGGCCTCCGGGATGAACGGGACAGGATGTGAATGTCGTCGATTCATCCGGCTGGGTGGAATACCTCGCGGGTCGACATCGTGCCGAAATCTACACCGAAGCGATCGAATCCCCCGGCACACTGGTCGTCCCGGCGATTTGCATCTTTGAGGTCTTCAGGGTCATCCGGCGGCAACTCGGAGAGAATAAGGCGCACCTTGCAGTTTCGGCGATGCGCCGCGGGATCATCGTTGACCTGACGATCCCTCGGGCCGTTGCGTCCGCGGAAATCTCCCGCGTCCACAGTCTCTCAATGGCCGACAGCATTATCTTGTCGGCCGCGCAGGAGTTCCGCGCTGTGCTGTGGACCGGTGACAGGCATTTCAAGGATATCCCCGGTGTTCGCTATCTGGTGTAGTCTCCGGGTGGCGGCTCAAACAGAACCGCGAATACGGGAAGAGCGAGTATCAGGTCACCTTCAACCAGGCCATGGTTCCGTTGGGCCCGGCGGAGGCGACAACAATGGCTGTTGCGAGCCATTCGGAGGCTGGCAATCACCGGATGGGACTGCATTTGACCGGACGGGAAGGCGCGGTTAGCATGGGGCTACCGTGAACGCCGACCTTTCCGGGTGCATCTCCGAGGATGGGATCGTCACCCTGATTA
>JAHFSL010000355.1 GCA_023265785.1 Candidatus Coatesiibacteriota bacterium
GCCATGGCGGCGTCGCGCGAGTTCTTCGCGAACATCGCCAAGCGCGCCCTGCTGATCTGGAAG
Organism: Candidatus Coatesiibacteriota bacterium; assembly: GCA_023265785.1. Taxonomy (GTDB): domain Bacteria; phylum Oederibacteriota; class CAKKQC01; order CAKKQC01; family CAKKQC01; genus JAHFSL01. The sequence goes on from JAHFSL010000355.1 coordinate 64, forward strand.
GACCGCGACATCCTGCTGGCGGCGCAGGCGCAGGGCGACGGCCCGCCGGTTCTCAACGCGCTCAAGCGCACCATCCTCTCCGGCGAGCCGATGAAGCGCAGGTGACGGAACGGATCCTTCTTTTCTTTGCCCTGACCGGGCTGGGGTTCGCGGTCCGGCGGGGCGGGTTGCTGACCCACGCGGGGGTCCGCGACCTGATCCGGCTCAACATGGATGTCTGCCTGCCCGCGCTGACCTTCTCGATCGCGGCGACCCACCTGACGCCGGAGGTGGCGGCGGTCAGCCGCGGGCTGGCCGGACCCCTGCTCGGCCTGCCGGCGGCCGCGGCGGTCACGATCGCCGTCGGGCTGGCGCTGGGGTATCTCACGGCGCCGCTGGCCGGGCTGACGGGCAAGCGCCGCAAGACCTATATCTATATCCTCACCTTCGCCAACGCGGCGTTCCTGCCCATCCCGCTGTCCTATGCGATGCACGGGGAGATCGGCATTCTGTATGTCAGCCTGTACACGCTGGCGTACACCCCGCTCTTCTGGACGCTGGGCACCTGGATGCTCTCGGGGAAGGTGCGGTGGGGGTTCTTCCTGCATCCCAACCTGTTCGCACTGGCGTTGGGCGCCACGGCCGGGATGGCGGGGTGGCATGTGCCCGCCATGTTGATGGAGATCCTCCGGGTCCTGGGCGGCAGTGCCATCTCGCTGGCGCTGGTCTATGCAGGCGCGGTGCTGGCTGAGGAGCACCTGGCGGTTGGCGCCGATGCCCGGCCGCTGGCGGCGATCGTGGGCGTGAAGCTGGTGCTCCTCCCCGCGCTGGCGCTCGGGGCCATCCGGTGGGGGAGCGTGGGCGAGCCCATCGCGACGCAGGCGCTCCTGCAGGCGGCGATGCCGTGCATGGCGCAGGCGGGACTCTACGCCGCCCGGTTCGGCGGTGACGCGGGGCTGGCCAGCAAGGCCTCCTTCCTGACCGCCCTGCTCTGCCTGGTGACGGTGCCGTTCTTCATGGGCCAACTCTAGGTGGTCGCCGTACGGCGGGGAGTCTTGTTCGTGCTGGCGGCGGCGTGGAGCGTCGTGGCAGGGCACGCCCTGCTGACCCGGCTGGGCGGCCTGCCCTCGCGCCTGCCCGGCGCCTGGGCCGACGCGAGTCACCGGGATTTGCTCCAGAGTGGCGATGAGCCGTACCAGGGGTTCCTGGACCGGACGGCTTCCGCCCTGCCCACGGCGCAACGAATTCTCGTGCTGGCCTTTGATCCCCAGCGCAACGACCTGTTCCAGTGGTACCGGGCCGCGTTCGTCCTCTTTCCCCGGCGCGTCTGGTATGTCCCCGTGGGCGACCTCTCCGGTGTCCGGAAGACCATTCCGCTCAAGACCGGCCCTGAATTGGCGGGGATCGTGCAGGCCGCCGGCATCGCGCACGCCGCGTTCTACCACCATCCTGATCCGGCTCGCAGTTCATTCTTTTCCGTGAAGGTCGGCGCCAAGGGCGACGAGCTCCTCCTCACGCCGCTGGTGCCGCCCGCCGCGGTGGCGGTGGTGCCGCCGCCGTCACCCGCGGCGTGGCGCTGGCTTCTCGGACTGGCGCTCCTGCTGATTCCCGGGCTGGCGCTGGCCGAGGCGGTCGGGCTGGGAACGGCGTTTGCCGATGCCCTGCCGGGCCGGCTGGGGCTGGGCTTCCTCCTCGGGGCGGGCGGGACCGCGTGGCTGATGCAGGCGCTTTCGCTGGCGGGCGTGCGCTGGTCCCTGCAGGCGATCCTGCTGGCCTGGTCGCCCTTCCTGCTGGTCGGCGGCTGGCGCTGGGGGAACGCGCGCCGCGAGCGGGCGGCGGTTGCGCACGCTCCCGTCGTCTCCACGCCCCGGGACCGGCAGGTGACCTTGGCCGGACAAGTCCTGCTCGGGCTCGCCGCCGTGCTGGCTCTCGTGGAAGTCTCCATCCCGGTTTCCGCGTGGGGCAACTGGGATGCGTGGGCGATCTGGGGACTCAAGGCCAAAGCCTGCTGGGAGGCGCACGGGTTGCCGACCGCCTTCCTCGGCGAGGCCCCGTACCGGTTTGCCCATCCCGATTATCCCAACGGCCTGCCGTCGGTGCAGTGCTACCTCGGACTGTGGGCCGGCGGGCTGGACGAGCGACTGCTCCGGCTCCTGCCGTGGGCGCACTTCCTGGCCCTGCTGGGGATCCTCGTCACAATTCTCGATGACCTGGGTGCGGGCGCGTGGCGATGGCTCGCGGCGGGCGCGCTGGCGCTGACCCCCAAGGTGCTCGAGTTCGCCTCCATCGGGTACGGCGACCTGCCGGTGGCGGCCTGGTCGTTGGCCGGGCTGGCCGTGACCCTGCGCGCGGGGGCGGGGCTCGCGCCGCTGTGGACCGTCGCACTGGTGGGCGGGCTTTCCACCCTGGTCAAGGATGAGGGGTTGATCTGGGCCGTGGGCTGTCTGCTGGTACTGGCGGCGTGGGCGGCCCAGCGCCGCGAGGCGTGGGGCCGGGTGGCCGTGGCCACCGTGGTGCTCGTGCTCATCGTTGCACCGTGGAAGGCCTACATCGGCCGGCTGGGGATCAAGCCGAACGACTATGTCATCAACCCGGCCGCGATGCTGGCCGCACTGCCCGAGCGCCTGCCGCTGGTGCTCAAGGGCTATGCGCTGGAGGCGTGGGGGCCCGGTGTCAGTATGCCGGCCCTGCATGACCAGCCCTTCGCCGACCCGTTCGGGGAATCCTACGGCCACCTCAGAATGAGTTTCGCCCTGCTCTGGTACGCGATCCCACTGGGCTTCCTGCTCGGCCTGCGTGCCTGGCTCCGGGCACCGCGCCGCGAACTGCTTCTCCCGCTGGCCGTCCAGGCGGCGGGATACCTGGCGGTCTATCTTGCCTCGCTCCGGGACATCCCGTTTCATCTCGTCACGACCGCCGACCGGGTCCTGCTCCAACTCTCGCCTGCCGCCTTTGCGCTGGCCGCGGGCGCCGCGCTGGCCGGGCTGGCTCCCGCCACTCCGCCGCCGGCCGGTCCGGCCACCGCCACCGCGCCGCCAACCCGGAAAGCGCCCATCGCCCCCCCCTCCCAGCGCAAGCGGTGAGGCGCGCGCTCGTCATCCTGTGGGCCGCGCTGGCCGGATGGAGCGCGGCTGTCAGGGTGGCGCGCCTCGTGCGGGAAGCCCCCGCGGCCGGCCGGCTCGCGGCCGACCGCGCGGCCATGGAGAGCGGGGACCCGGCATTGCACCTCTACCTGCTTTCGGTCAGAGGGCTCCTGCGGCCGGGCGAGGGCGCGGCCGTGTGGATTGACGACACCGCGCGCGAGGACGAGTTCACCGCCTTCCGGGCCCGGTACGAACTGTTTCCCTTCCGCGTGGAGGTATTCCCGGGTCGGCGGCGGGGTGCTCCCCCCAAAGGGTTCGCCGTCGTGGGCGCCTATCGCCGGGGTGAGCCCGGCGGCGAGGTGGCGCGCCGGTGAGCCGGCACGCCGACCTGGCGGGCCGCGTGCTCTGGGGACTGGCCGCCCTGCTGGCGCTGGGCCAGGCGCTGGAGCCGCAGTCGGCCTGGTCGCACTGGGACGCCTGGGCGGTCTGGGACTTCAAGGCGCGCGCCCTGCT
>JAHFSL010000035.1 GCA_023265785.1 Candidatus Coatesiibacteriota bacterium
GATTCGTGCAGGCGGTTGTTCAGGAGGGCGAACTGGTTCCAGGCCTTGTGGGAAAGACTGCGGACGTACTTCCAGAACAGGTACTGGCCGATGAACATCAGTGGCACCGGGATCATGATGAGCAGGGTGAGCATGACCGACTCGCGCATGAGCAGGAAGACGATGCCGCCGAGCAGGAGCGCGTTCTGGGCGAGGAAGGGGAAGCCGTCAATCAGGAAGTTCTGAAGGTTGCCCGAGTCGTTCATGACCCGCGCCATGACCTGGCCGACGTGGCGCCGGTCAAAGAAGTTCATCCCCAGCCGCTCCACCGACTGGAAGACATGGGCGCGGATGTCCGTGCCCACCCGGCCGCCCAGCCACGCCAACTGCTTGCCGTTATAAATCTGAAGCAGAGTGGAGGTGACGTTGACCGCGAGGAACCCGAGGACCATCATGGCCAGGAGGTGGTAGTCCTTGCCCGGAATGGCCTTGTCAATGATGGTCCGGGTCAGCTGGGGCGGCACCAGCTGGATGGCGGTGCCCAGGGCCGTGATGAAGACCGTGAAGACCGTGTACCAGGCGTAGGGTTTCAGGTAGAGGAGGATCCGGCCCATGGCCTGGATGATGTCCACGCAGAACGGGCACCGCTCCTTGGGGTCGGGCAGGAGCCGGCCGCACTTGGCACACCGGTCGGACCGGATGTCCTCGGAGAGGAGCAGGGGCTTGGCCTTGGCCAGCTGGGTGATGCCCTTGGCGGCCTCGGCGAACCGGGCCGACATGGAGTTGGAATAGTGCACGAGGGGCCGGATCTCGCCGCCCTTCTTCATCTTGAGAACCAGCAGGCCGCCCCCGACGATGGGCTGGACCTCGGAGACCTCAACGTGCTTGAGGGTGATCTCGGCCTCCCCGGTGTGGCCGTTGCCCCGGCCGTTCGTGCGTCCGGAGCCCGGCCCGGGCCGCTCCCAGACCATGACCCGGCGATTGGTCACCACCAGCCAGCGATCCGCATACTGGAGGGCGGCGTCCACATCCGTCCGCAGGGTGAATTCCACGGCCTCGCCATCGGCGAGGGTGGTGGTGAGCCGGCTGGCAAGCTCCGGTGGCAGGGGGACGGAAAAGTGCGTCATGGCGTGTTTTGGTGGATTGGCCATGATACGCAACCCCTCGCGGGACCGTCAAGACGCGCCTTGACGGGCAAATCCGCGCGCCCGTAGGATGAATCCGGGCCGCGAGACGGACGGACACGACAACCAGACGGGGAGGACGAAACGGATGAGCCAACTCATGAAGGGCGCGCTGGCCGAGGCGCTCGGACTGTTCTGCTTCACGTTTGTCGGCGCGGGTGCCATTTGTACGGCGGTGGCCGGCGGCGGGCCGGTGAACCTCGTCGCCATCGCGCTGGCGCACGGGATGATGATGGCCATCAACGTGGCCGCACTGGGCCATGTGTCCGGCGGCCACTTCAACCCCGCGGTCTCCATCGCGCTCTGGGCCAACGGCCGCTCCGGCCTCAAGCTGACCGTCGTCTATGTCCTCGCCCAGGTGGCCGGCTCCTTCGTGGCCGCCGCGGCATTGAAGCAGGTGTTCCCGGCGTTCGTGACCGCCGCCCCGTTCCTGGGCGCCACCCTGCCCGGCGCGGGCATCGTGCCCGGCGTGGCCTTCTGGATCGAGTTCTGCCTGACCTTCGTGCTGGTCCTGGCGGTGTTTGGGACGGCCGTGTCACCGAAGGGGCCGCACGGGCTGGTGCCCTTCGCGGTCGGTGGCGCGATCGCGGTGGACATCCTGGTCGGCGGCCCGCTCACGGGCGCATCCATGAATCCGGCCCGGACCCTCGGGCCCGTGCTGGCCACCGGCAACGTGCAGGACCTCTGGGTGTACATCGCCGGCCCGATCCTGGGCGGGCTGGCCGCGGGATGGCTGTCCGAGAGCCTGCTGATTCCCGGCGGAAAGAAATAATCCCTCCGCTTGACCCGTGACGCCGTGACGCCCGTCGGCGAACCCTCTTCCGTGGTCGCCGCCCGGGTGCGCAAATTGCCCGAGTATCTCTTCGCCCGGCTGAATCGGCTCAAGGCGGGTGCGCGGGCGCGCGGCGCCGATGTCATTGATTTCGGGATGGGGAACCCCGATCGGCCGCCCCACCCGTTCATCATTGACAAGTTGTGCGAGGTCGCCCACGACCCCAAGGGGCACCGGTATTCCGCCTCCAAGGGCCTGCCGCACCTGCGCCGCGAAATTGCGAAGCGGTACAAGGATCGGCACGGGGTGGACCTGGACCCGGACCGGGAGGTGGTGGTCACCATCGGGTCCAAGGAGGGGCTCTCCCACCTGGCCTTTGCCATCCTGGACGAGGGGGACACCGTCCTGATCCCGTCCCCGACCTACCCGATCCACACCTTCAGCGTCCTGCTGGCCGGGGGCCGCCCGGTCACCGTGCCGCTGGGCAACCCGGCCAGCCTCTTCGACCGCCTGGGCGCCGCGTATGACGCCACGACGCCGAAACCCAAGGTGCTCATCCTGTCCTTTCCGCACAACCCGACCGCCACGACGGTGGAGCGGCCGTTTTTCGAGCAGGCCGTGGCGTTCGCCCGCGCACGCAACCTGATCGTGATTCACGACTTCGCCTACGCCGACCTCACCTTCGACGGGTATGAGCCGCCGAGTTTCCTGGAGGTGCCGGGCGCCAAGGAGGTCGGGGTGGAGTGCTTCAGCATGACCAAGTCCTACAACATGGCCGGCTGGCGGGTTGGGTTCCTGCTGGGCCGGGCCGACGTCATCGGCGCGCTCATCACGCTCAAGTCCTACCTGGACTACGGCATCTTCACCCCGATCCAGGTCGCGGCCATCGCGGCCCTGCGCGAGGGGCGGGGGCCGTGCCGGGAGATCGCGGCGGTCTACCGGTCCCGCATGGAGATCCTGCTCGACGGGCTGGCGAAATTGGGGTGGGCGGTGACCCGACCGCGCGGCACGATGTATGTCTGGGCCGGCCTGCCCCCGGCCCTCGCGGCGGAGGGCTCGATGCGGATCGCCGAGCGGCTCATTGAGGAGTGCGCGGTGGCGGCGTCACCCGGCGCCGGATTCGGGCCCGAGGGTGAGGGGTTCATGCGGTTCGCGCTCATCGAAAATGAGGAGCGCATCCGCCAAGCCGTCCACAACATGCGGCGGCTCCTGCCGTCCAAGCCCGGCTGACGGACGGGCGTTGAGGCCGTGATCCAATTCCTGCGGGTCGGGCGAATGGCCGGGGGACGGCTCGTGCCGGCCCGCATTTCGTTCGAGGTCAAGACCGGCGAGCTGGTCCGCGTGAGCGGGCCCTCGGGGTCGGGCCAGAGCCTGCTGGTCCGCATGGCCCTGGGGGTCGTCGCCCCCACCACCGGGACGGTGCTGGTCAACGGGGTCAATCCATTCAAGCTGTCCGCCGGGACACGCCAGGGCCTGCGCCGCCTGCTGGGGCCCGTGCTGGACGATGAGGAGCCCCTGCGCGTGCCGGCTGACGCCTGGGTCGCCCTGGGGGTCTGGTGCGCGGGCCGCCCCTGGACCGCCGCGCTGGGGGCGGCGCGCGAAGCACTGGACCGCGCCGGACTGGGCGGGCTGGCGGGCGAGTCGGTCGCGCGCCTGCCCCGGGGTGACCGGTTCGCGCTGGCGCTGGTGCGGGCGCTGGTGCGCCGGCCGCATGCCATGCTCGTGGACTGGCGGGATGCCGCCGCCTCGCCGCCCCCCGAGGCGCTCCGCGCGGAAATTGATTCCTACATCACGGGCGGCGGCGCCGTTCTCATGACCGGGGAATCACCGGAGGGTGGGTGGCCGGTTCCCACGCGCGTGGAGCGGCTGGCCGCCCCGGCCGATCCGCCGCCCGTCGTCGCGTCCGTCGAACCGGAAACCGGGGCGGCGGTTGGACCACCCGCTCCTCCGCCGCCGGGTGACCCGGCGTGAGTGTCAAGCCCTGGACCCGGCTGGGTCCCGTCGCAGGACCCCAGCGCGCGGCCCGGTGGGGGTTGGTCTTCGCCCTGACCGGGAGCGCCACGGCGCTCTGGGGCCTGCTCGGGGCGCCCGGGTGGCTGGTGGAGCGCCGGCCGCACCTCGTCCTGGAGGCGTACCTCGCCGAAAGCGCCACGCCGGTGCAGGTGGACGAGTTTTCGCGATCGGTCCAGGGCCAGCCCTGGTGCTGCGGCATGACCTTCCTGGGCGCCGACGAGGCCCGTGCCGAGGCCGGGCGCGATGCCAGGGTGAAATCACTCCTGGAGGCGTATGGCGGCAACCCGTTCCTGCGGTCCTTCCGGCTCACCATGTGTCCCGAGGCACTGGACCGGCACGAGGCCGCCGCCGGGTGGCTGAAGGACCAGCCGGGGATCGCATCGGTGCGGGCCCCGCGGCTGGAGGCCATCCGCTCGCTGGAGGGAGAGCGGCGCATCCTCGGGATTACCCGGCTGGCGTTCGGCGCCCTGCTGGGATTTTCGGTCTTGGGTTTGTGGTTTGCGCTGGGCGCGCTGGGTGCGGCCGCCGCCCCGGAACTGCGGGTGTACGCCGAACTGGGTGCGACCCCCGGCCGGATTCTGGCGCGCGCGCTGACGGCGGTCGGGGGCCCGGCGGTCCTGCTGGCGGTGGTGGTGACGGTCGCCATGGAGTTCGGGTCGGTTCTTGCCCGGTTCAGCGCCGGTTATGCCCCCGGGACGCCGGCCTCGGTCCTGCCGCCCTTCCCGCATGCGGCCGGGCCGCTGGTGTGCGGTGGCGCGGCCCTGGCCTCGCTGGCGACGGCCCTGTGGCTGACGCGCCGGCGGGGGCTCCTGCGCCCGCGCTGACGCCCGTGCGGCGCCGCCCCACGGGCGGACGGGGCCCCCGCGCTCGGCTGGTCTGGGCCGTCACGGCGGCCCCGCTGTGCCTGGCCTACCTGGCCACCCTGTCGCCCACCGTGCCGCTGGAGGACGGGGGCGAAATGATCGCGCCGGCCGTCACCCTGGGTATCAATCATCCGCCCGGCTATCCCGTGTACGCCCTGATCGGCCGGCTGGCCTCCGCCCTGCCGGTCGGCGATCCTGCCTTCAGGCTGAACCTGTTGAGCGCCGGGTGCGGCGCGGCCGCCGCGGGCACGGCGGCCGTGATCGCGGCCGGGCTGGCCGAGTCCACCCCGGCCGGGGTGGTGGCGGGGCTGGCCCTGGGGTGGTCCACGAATGTGTGGTGGCAGTCGGTGATTGCGGAGAAGTATGCGATGAACCTGTTCCTGAATTCCCTGATCGCCCTGGCGCTGGCCGCGGGACTGGGCTGGCTGGCGCGCGGCCCGCGCGCGCGGGGCCTGCCACGGTGGGCGCCGTGGCTGATGCTGGCGTACGGGACCAGCGCCAGCCATCATGGCCAGACCATCTACTTCGCCCCCGCGGTCGCGCTCCTCCTGTGGTGGGGGCGGAAGCGTCTTCCGCGCGCAGCGCGCGCACGGGCCGCCGCCCTTCTGGCCGTCCCCTTCCTGCTCGGCCTCTCTGTCAAGTTCCTCTATCCTCCAATCCGGTCCGCGGCGAATCCACTCTTTAATTGGAATGCCCCGGCCACCGCGCCGGCCTTGGCGCAGTACCTCTCGGGTTCGCCCTACCAGTACCGCATCCTCTACTGGACACCCCTGGAGGTGGCCCGCCGGTTTCTCGCCCACGTGCGCCTCCACCCCGCCCTCCAGTTCGGCTGGGTCGGCGTGGCCCTGGCGGTGGCGGGGTTGGTCAGGCTCATCCGCCGCCGGCCGCACGCGGCCCTCCTCTGGGGCATCACCTGGGGCGCGGGAACCTTCTACTGCGTCAACTTCCTCCTCGAAGGCATTGCCATCGAGACCTACTACATGCCCGTCTATTTCATCGAGGCGCTCTGGATCGCGTGCGGGGTGGCCATGGTTCTCGAGGCGGCCGGCGGGCCGCGGTGGCGGCGGATCGCGGTGGTCGCGGCCCTGGCGGTCTGGCTGGGCTGGCTGGGGTGGGCGCACGGGCGCGATGTGGACCGGAGCCGCCATTACTTTGCCTTCGACTACTCCCGGGCACTCCTGCGCGCCTCACCGCCCGGCGCGATCCTGATCGCCTTCGCGGACTACGACCTCTTTCCGCTCTGGTACACCCACTACATCCTGGGCATCCGGCCGGATGTCATTCTTGTGAATTCCAACCTGCTGGCGCCCGACAAGCAGGGGCATCGGCAGGTCCGGTTCATCTGGCCGCCGGGCCAGCGGGCGCTCGCCTCCCGGATGAGGGACGTCGAGGACCTCCGTCAGGTCGACCTCCAGCGACCGGTGATGATCTCGGTGGTTTACAGCCTGCTGGAACGGGAGTGGCTCCTGCCCCGGGGGCCGGGGTTCCGGTTCTGCCGGGAACCTGAAATGGTCCTGCGGGCGGATGTGGCCGCCGAACGGCGCTGGGCCCACCGGTGGATGACCTTCCGGGGCATCTTTGACCGGTCCGTCCCCAAGGACCCCAACACGCGTACGATGCTGAATTACTATCCGTACGGGGACTACCGGCGCGGATTCGTGCTGGCCCAGCAAGGCCGTCACCGGGAGGCGCTGGCGCAGTTCCGGCTGGCCCTGCGCTGGCCCGATTTCTACGGCTCCGGGCCCGGCGCGACGCACGCGGGGATTGCCCAGGAGCTGATCCGGTTGACTGGGGACCGCGATGCGGCCCGCCGCGAGCTCGAAGAGGCCGTCCGGCGCTCCCCGTACTGGGCGCCGGGGTGGCGCGCACTGGGCGCGGCGGAGGCGGAACGCGGCGCATGGGATGGCGCCCTCCGTGCCTTCCGGAAAATCGTCGCGCTCGATCCCACCGACGCCGGGGCCGCCGTCGACCTGGCCCGGGTCGAGGCGATGGCGCGCCGCGCGGGGGCGTCCAGGCCTTGACAGCACAAGGGGTGGTATGTTAGCCTTTCCGCATGCACCACAGCCTGCAGGGCGTTGGTTGGATGGGGACCGGATCCTGAAGCCGCACGCGGCGGGCAGCGACCTGGGGTCGCTGCCTTTTTTTTGTAACGAAAGGGAGGTGGAGTAAGCGTTGGAATCACTCGGGCGGCACCTTCTCGTGGAGTTCTACGGCTGTGATATCAACCTGCTCAACCGGGCCAGTGTCGTCAAGGAATACATGGAGGGAGCCGCCCGCTCGGCGCGCGCCACGATCGTGGACTCCTTCATCCACCAGTTCAGCCCGTACGGTGTCAGCGGCGTTGTGGTGATCGCTGAATCGCACCTGACCATCCATACGTGGCCCGAGTACGGGTATGCCGCCGTGGACCTGTTCACGTGCGGCGAGGATGTGGACCCCTGGAAATGCTACGAGTACCTGAACGAGGCCCTCAAGGCCAAGCACTCCACGACGATCGAGCTGAGGCGCGGCACGCTGAATACCCCGCACCTGCGCCACAAGCCCGAGCCGGTCAAGGTCGGGGTCTGACCCGGCGTTGAAGAAAAAGCGTTCGGCCGGCCTGCCCGCGCTCGCGGGCGAGCCCTCCGTGGACATCAAGAACAGCCGGTGGTTCATCGAGTTCACCACGCCGCACGAGGCGCACATGCACGCCATGAAGCGGTTCATCGTGAATGCCAAGAGCCCGTTCCAGCAGATCGAGATCGCCGACTCCTTCCAGTACGGTCGGTGCCTGATGCTGGACGGCAAGATGCAGTCGGCCGAGAAGGACGAATTCATCTATCACGAGGCCCTGGTGCATCCCGCGCTGATCACCCACCCCGAGCCCAGGCGGGTCTGCATCATCGGCGGTGGCGAGGGGGCGACCCAGAAGCACTGCATCTGGCACAACACGGTGGAGAAGTGCTGGATGATTGACATTGATGGCATGGTCATGGACCTGTCGCGCAAGTACCTGCCCGAGTGGGGCGGCCCGGTCTGGCGCGACAAGCGGTGCATCATCAAGGCCGCCGATGGCCGCAAGTTCCTGAAGGAATCGAAAAAATCCTCGTTCGATGTGGTCATCATTGACCTCTCCGAGCCGGTCCCCGGCGGCCCCTCCTACATGCTCTTCACGAAGGAGTTCTACCGGATCGTCGCCGACCGGCTGACCCCCGATGGAGTGATAGCTCTCCAGTGCGCCTCCACGCAGGCGCCGGATCTCACCATGCACGCCATGATCATCCGGACCCTCAAGACCGTGTTCCCGTATGTCCGCCCGTTCTCCATCGAGGTGCCCGCCTTCGACCTGCCGTGGGGCATCGCCGTGGCGGGGAAGACCCTGGACCCGGTGGCCCTCTCGGCCCATGAGGTGGATCGGCGCATCGCCGACCGGGGGCTCAAGAACCTGCGCTATTACGACGGCATCACGCACCAGGGGATTTTCCAGGTTCCCAAGTACCTGCGCGACGCCTATGCCGCGCCCGGGGACATCATCACGGATGACTCGCCGCTCTTCACCGCGATCTAGCCGGCGCCGCGAAGCCGCCGTGCCCGCCGAACAGCGGCGGGCGCCCCTGTTTGAGGCCATCGCCGCGTATGCGCGGAGTGGCAAGGTTTCCTTCCATACCCCGGGCCACAAGCACGGGCGCGGCGTGTACGCTCCGTTTCGCCGGTTCCTCGGCCGGCGCGTCTTCATGGCGGACCTCACCCTGCTCGAGGAGGTGGACTCGCTCCACGAGCCCCGGTCGGTGATCCGTGAGGCCCAGCGACTGGCCGCGGGCACGTTCGGATCCGACGAAACCTACTTCCTGGTCAACGGCACCTCGGTGGGCAACCAGACCATGGTGTGGGCGGCGGTGCGCGAGGGCCAGCGCATCGTCATCCCGCGCAATGTCCACCGGTCCGTGTTCGCCGGACTGATGCTGACCGGCGCCCGGCCGGTCTATGTCACGCCGCCCGTGCTCGAAGACTGGGGCATCTACGGGAATATCAGCCCCGAGCAGGTGGTGGAAGCCCTGCGGGCGAACCCGGGGTGCGAGGCGGTCATGGTCAACAACCCGACTTATTACGGGCAGACCTCAGACCTGGCGAAGATCGTCGCGGTGGCCCACCGGGCGGGGGCCGAGTGCCTCGTGGACGAGGCGCACGGCCCGCACTTCGGGTTCCACGAGGCCCTGCCGCCCTCGGCCATGGCGTGCGGCGCGGACCTGGCGGCCCAGAGCACCCACAAGGTCCTCGGGGCGATGACGCAGGCGTCCATGCTGCACCTGGCTGGCGCCCGCGTGGACCGTGCCCGCCTGCGCATGGGCCTGCAGTTGCTCCAGTCCACCAGCCCCTCCTATGTCCTGCTGGCCTCGCTCGATGTGGCGCGCCTCCAGATGGCCGTCTCGGGCCGGCGCCTGCTGGACCGGGTCATCGGGATGTCCCGTGAAACGACCCGGGCGCTCAACCGCATCCCCGGCATCCGGTGCTTCGGGCCGGAGCACTGCGGCCGCCCCGGCGCGCACGCCTTCGACGAAACACGCATCATGCTTCATGTGGACTGGCCCGTTTCGGGCTTCGAGGTGGCGCACCGGCTTCGCGACGAGTGGAAGCTCCAGCCCGAGATGGCCGACTCCCAGAATGTCCTGTTCCTCGTCGGGCAGGGCAATACCTGGGGCCAGATGAAGCGCCTCGTGACGGCGGTCCGGCGGCTGGAGCGCGACTACCGCGGCCACATCGCGTCCCGGCCCTCCCTGCCCCTGCCGGCGCTGACCCCCGGGCGCGTGGTGTTGACTCCGCGGGAGGCGGTGCTGGCGAGCGCGCGGCGGGTCCCGCTGGCCGAGGCGACCGGCGAAGTCTCTGCGGAACTGTTGAGTCCCTATCCGCCGGGAGTGCCCCTCGTCGCGCCGGGCGAACTGATCACCAAGGAGGTCGCCACCTACCTGCAGGGGGTCCTCCGGGCGGGTGGCCGGATCAACGGCCAGGCCGACATGACCGGCCGGACGGTGCGGATCGTCGAGGCGCCGACTTCGGGATCGGCCAAGGACGTCGATTTTGACAAGATGCTGGCCTTCGTGCTAAATCAGGACGCTCCCGGCGAACCGGAGAAGCCCCGCCACTAGCGCGCGGCCCTCCGAACGCGCCGGACGCGAGGGGGAACCGAATCAATGAAGAAAGACCAGATCAAGAAATACCACCAGCTCCTCCTCAAGGCCAAGCACGACCTCACCTCCAATGTTTCCAAGGAGGAAGCCGAGGGGCGTGACGCGGTTTCCATTGAGGCCAAGGATTTCGGCGACATGGCCACCGAGGCCTCGGGCCAGGAGATGTCCTTTGCGATCTCCGATGCCGGCCGGCGGTCGCTCAAGGAGATTGACGAGGCCCTGCTCCGGGTCCAGGAGAACACCTACGGGACCTGCATCCGGTGCCAGAAGCCCATTGATGAGGCCCGGCTCGACGCGGTGCCGCATGCGGCCATGTGCATCGCCTGCGCGGAGGCCGTCGAGCGCGAGGGCGTCCGCTAGCCCGAAGCCGGGCTGTTGCTTCGCAAGAGGCAATCTCGCGAGCGGCAAATTCTCCGCCCGGCCCGGCAGTCGGTCAAGGGAATCCCGTGGATGAACGCTTTGACCGCCACCCGTGGCATCTCACGATTCCCCGGCTCCGCCGGTACGCCCGGGAGAAGGCCTCCCGGCTGATCTGGGCCGGGTTCCGGCGGGGGCCGCTTCCCGGCGGTCGCCTGCCCGAGGATGTCGTGTCCACGGCGATTGAAAAGGTCCTCTCCGGGGCGCGGGCGTGGGATCCCGTACGGGAGCCCGATCTTGACACCTTCCTGGAATCGGTGGTGGACAGCGAACTGTCCCACTTGGTGGAATCCTGGGAGCACCGCCATGTCCGGCCGGCGGCCGCGCTCCCCGTTCCGGATGACCGGCCCGACCATGATCCGCTGGCCGACATCCCGAGTCCCGCGGCGGGGCCGTTGGACACGGCGATTTCGCGGGAGGAAAGAGCCCGGCGACATGAATTCTTTGACATGTTTCACGCCTCGCTGGCCGACGATGCCGTCCTTCAGCGGATCGTGGCCTGCATCCACGATGACGTGGTGAAGCCCGGCGAAATTGCCACCCGGCTCGGCATACCCGTCACGGAGGTGTACAACCGGCGCAAGCAGTTACAGCGTAGATTGACGGCCTATTACGCGGAATGGAACGCAGCGCGGCCAGCGGAAGAGTCCAAGGGCCCGGGGAGGAAACGATGGCGGATGCCGGAATGACGGAAATGCGGGTGATCAAGGTGCGTCCAGGTGGCGACGAGGGCGGACCCGCCGTGATCCTGGCGAACGCGGATCGAACCTTGTTTATGCCAGTGTGGATTGACCATCCTGCCGAGGAAGGAATCGCCTTGAGTCTGGCGGGGGGGAAGGCGCCTGAGGATTCACCGCGTGCCCTGCTCTTCAAGGCGATGACTCATTTTGAGGCTTCCATCAGATCCATCCTTCTCTGGAGCCATTTCGGGTTTAACCACTACTTCAAGCTGGTCCTGAATCAGGAGGATCACGAAGCGGAACTTGAGATCGGCGATGCCGACGCCCTTGCCTTTTC
>JAHFSL010000356.1 GCA_023265785.1 Candidatus Coatesiibacteriota bacterium
GGGCTGCTGGCGGCGATGGCGGTCGCTGACCCCGAGTACCTGCGGCCCATGATTGCGACCCCGGCGGGCTGGTTCCTGCTGGGGCTGGCCGCCCTGCTCGAGGTACTGGGGGCCGTGACGATCCGGGCCATGGTGCGGGTCGAGGCATGAGCGCCGCCGCGCTCGGCTTTTCGGCGCTGGCAGGCGGCGCGGGGTTCGGCGCCACCTGGGCGCTGGCCGGCGCGGCCCGGGAGGCCGGCGTGCGGGCGTGGGTCGGCGGAACGGCCGCCCGCCTGCGCGGCACGGACCCCCTCGCGATCGGGGTGGCCCTGCTCGACGCGGCCGGCCGGGCGCAGGAGCGGCACCCGCGGCTTGGCGCCGTGAGCGCGCGGCTCTATGCGGGCCCGGCGGTGTGGCTGGGGGAGCGGGCGCCGGGAAGCGCGGCGTGGCTGGCGTTGAATGAATTGATCATTCTGGTTTCTCTTCCTCTTCTGGTCTGGCTTGCGGATGATGCCGTCATCGGCGCCATGCTCTCCCTCGGCATGGCGGCCCTCCCGAGCCTGCTCGCCCGCGACCGGTGGCGCAAGCGGCAGGAGGCCGTCGGGCGGGAACTGCCGGATGTGCTGGACCTGCTGACCCTCGCCCTCGAAGCGGGGCTGTCGCTGGACGCCGCGTTTTCCCGGGTCGCCGCCACCCTGACGGGGAGCCGGCTCGCCGGCGAGATCGCCCGGATGCAGGGCGAGGTCCGGTTCGGGGCGCGCCGCCATGACGCGTGGCTGGCGATGGCCGGGCGGACCGGGAACCCGCAGGTCCTTGAGGTCGTGCAGGCGCTGGTCCAGGCCGACCTGATGGGCGTGGGGCTGGCCCCCGCCCTGGCCGGGTTGGCCGGGTCGATGCGGGTACGCCGCCGCGCGCAGGTGGAGGAGGCGGCCCACAAGGCGCCCGTCAAGATGCTGTTCCCCCTCGCACTTTTTATTTTCCCAACAGTCTTCATCGTCCTGCTCGGGCCCGTGGCGCTCCAGTTGATGGGATCGGCCCCGTGAAGGCGCTCCTGCTCGGCCTGCTCATCGGGGGAGCCGCGGGCGCGGCCGTCAGCCCGTCCGACCGGACTGCTGCCGAAAAGCACTGGCAGGTGGCGCAGGCCTATCTGGCGAAAGGCATGCCGCACCATGCGCACCAGGAGGCCGAGGTGGCGGTGGCGCTGAACCCGGACCACGCCGCGGCACGAGCTTTTCTCTCGGGTGCGCCAATCCCTGCCGCCGCACCGGCGGCGGGCGCCTCCCCGTCCGCAACAACGCCCGCCATGGCGGTCGCACTGCCATCCGTGGCCGCGGAGGCCCGCCGCGCCTACCGGGAGAGCCGGCTGGATGACGCCCGGCGGCTGGCGCAGGATGCGCTGGCCACCGACCCGGGGAACGCCGTGGCCGGGGGCATCCTGCGCGACCTGGACGCCGAGGTCTGGCAGCCCTCGCCGCTGGCGGCCAACGATGTTCTCCATGAATTGTATGAACAGGGCATGAAGCTCTACCGGCAGGACGCCTGGGAGGACGCCGCGGGCGTGTTCCAGAAGGCACTGGCGATCTCGCCATCCCACGACCAGATCCGCGGGGCATTCAACCGGACCCGGAGCCGGGCGGAATCGACGCGGGGCGTGGCCGCCCTGGCGCGTGCAAAGGATGCGATTGCGGCGGGCCGGCGGGACGAGGCCAAGGCCGCGCTGGCCGACGTGCTGGCGGCCCAGCCCGGCCAGCCCGAGGCCGTGGCCCTGCTTGAATCGCTGGGGGGCGGCGCGCGGGCGGAGGAGCGCCGGGCGCAAGCCAGGGTGCATTTCAACCGTGGGGTCGAGTCCTGGGAGCAGGGCCGGTGGGAGGACGCGCGGCGCGAGTGGGAGCTGGTCGCCACCCTGGATCCGGACGATGCCGAGGCCAAGAAACTT
Source organism: Candidatus Coatesiibacteriota bacterium (assembly GCA_023265785.1). Taxonomy (GTDB): domain Bacteria; phylum Oederibacteriota; class CAKKQC01; order CAKKQC01; family CAKKQC01; genus JAHFSL01. Next base: position 1,916 of record JAHFSL010000356.1, read on the forward strand.
TTGGCCAAGGCCCGGGCCAAGGTCGCCGCCGCGAAGCGCGAGGCCCGCGCCCGGCTTCCCGCCCTGCACGAGCAGGCGCTCAAGGAGTACCAGGCCGGCAAGGTCGAGGGGGCGCGGCGGCTCTACCGCGAAATCCTGGACCTGGACCCGGCGGACGAGAAGGCGAAGCACAGCCTGGAGCTGATCGAGGGCCAGGGCGCGGGCGCCCCCCGATGAGCCTGGTACGGCGCGCGGCGCCGGTCGCCCTCATGGTGGCCGGGCTGGCCGTCCTGGGGCTGGCCTGGGGCGCGCGCGAAGCCGCGCTGGCGGGCTGGCGGGTGGCGCGGGTGCAGGAGGCCGAGGAGCTCGCCGGGTTCGTCCGGGGTGCCACGGCGGCCCGCAATGACCTGCTGGTGGTCGAACGGTTCGTGGCGCTCGCGCGGCGGGACGAGGTCGCCTGGGCCCTCGTCCTCGATGCCAACGGCCGGGCCGTGTTCCACTCCCACGGGGCGGATGTCGGGACCATCTATGACAGCGCGGTGGCCAAGGCCGCCCTGGCGGCGACCACCACCGCGGTGCAGGACCTGGCGGGACTCGGCGTCACGGAGGTGGATGTCCCGCTGGGCGCGGGCCGGGTCCTGCGGCTGGGGTGCACGCCCCGGGCGGTGGCCGCCGCGGACCCCTTCCTGTGGGGCGGCGCCGGGCTGGCCGCGCTCGTGCTGGCGGGAGCCGGATTGCTGGCCGCCCGGCGCGGCTGATAAACTAGGGCCCGGAACCACATCCATGGCCACACGGCGTAATCCATTATTCGGGCGGGGCGGTCGCGGCGAATTCCTGGGGGTCCTGCTGATCGGCATGGCCCTGCTGGCCGTGTACCTCGCCTTTGCCAAGAACCCCAAGGGCGGCGACCGCAAGATCTCCTATACCGAGTTCCTCGCCAGCGCCGGGGCCAGTCAGGTCCGCAAGGTCCTCGTGATCCAGAAGGAACTCTCCATGATCAAGGAGATCCACGGCGCGTTCCGGGACGGCACGACCTTTCTCTGTTATGCCCCCGACGACCCGCGGCTCTTCGAGATCCTGGCCAAGGGCGGCGTGGAGGTCTCCACGGAACCCAATGACCCCCCGTGGTGGTCCCAGTTGATCTCGGTGGGCGCCAACGTCATCATCCCGATCATCCTGTTCATCTGGTTCTTGAGCATGATGCGCGGGATGCAGGGGGGCGGATCGGGCGCACTGGCGTTCGGCAAGAGCCGGGCCCGGCTGTTCAACACCCAGACCTCCAAGGTGACCTTCGCCGACGTGGCGGGCGTGGACGAGGCCAAGGAGGAATTGAAGGAGATCATCGAGTTCCTGAAGGACCCCCAGAAGTTCCAGCGGCTGGGCGGCAAGATCCCCAAGGGCGTCCTCCTGCTCGGGCCCCCCGGTACGGGCAAGACCCTGCTGGCGCGTGCGGTGGCCGGCGAGGCGGGGGTGCCGTTCTTCTCGATCTCCGGCTCGGACTTCGTCGAGATGTTCGTGGGCGTCGGCGCCGCCCGGGTGCGCGACCTCTTCGAGCAGGGCAAGAAGAACGCGCCGTGTATCATCTTCGTGGACGAGATTGACGCGGTCGGCCGGCACCGGGGCGCCGGGCTGGGCGGCGGCCACGACGAGCGCGAGCAGACGCTGAACGCGATGCTGGTCGAGATGGACGGGTTCGACACGAACCGGGGCGTCATCATC
>JAHFSL010000036.1 GCA_023265785.1 Candidatus Coatesiibacteriota bacterium
CGAGATCAAGGGCGGGGCCTGCAATTTCCTGGTCCGGGCGGATGCCTCGCCGGTGCGCTCCCACGGCGAGGCCCTTGACCTGCTGGTGTGCTTCAACGAGGAGGCCTTCGCCCTGCTCAAAGCAGGGCTCAAGCCCGGTGGTCTGCTGATCTACGACCCCGCCCGGTTCGTACCCGCCGGGGACGGGTTCATTCCCTACCCTCTCCCCTTCGAGCATCTGGCGGTCCACGAAGTGAAAAGCGCGATCGCCAAGAACGTGGTCGCCCTCGGGGCGCTCGGCTGCCTCCTGGGCCTCCCCTACGAGACTCTCGAGAAGTTCATCCGCGGCCGCAAGAAGTGGATCAAGAAGGGTCAGGCCGTCATTGACAAGAACGTGTACGCGCTCCGGGTCGGGTACGATGCCGTACGCGACAACCCCCCGCCGCTGGATCTGACCATGGCCCCACCGCGCCCCACCGGCGTCGAGCGGATCGTCGCCCCGGGAAACGACATGGTCACGATGGGCGCGATCGCCGCGGGCCTCAAATTCTATGCCGGCTACCCCATTACCCCGGCAAGTACGATCCTCGAAAAGCTGGAGGAATGGCTCCCCAAGTTCGGCGGCTATGCCATCCAGACCGAGGACGAGATCGCGGCCGTCTCGGCCATCGTCGGCGCCTCGTTCACCGGGGCCAAGGCCATGACCGCCACCTCCGGCCCGGGCCTGGCCCTCATGACCGAGGTGATCGGGCTGGCCATGATGACCGAAACGCCGATCGTCATCGTCAACGTCATGCGCGGGGGACCTTCGACGGGCCTGCCCACCAAGACGGAACAGTCCGACCTCAACCTGGCGGTGTACGGCGGTCACGGCGATGCCCCCCGCATCGTGGTCGCGGCCTCGGATGTCGAGGATTGCTTCACCACCGCCGTGGACGCCTTCACCCTCGCCGAGAAGTACCAGATGCCGGTCATCCTTCTTTCGGACTATTCACTGGCCACCCGAACGCAGACCATTCCGAGACCGAATTTTGACGCGGTCAAGCCCCCCCAGCGCGCCGTGCCCACGGCCGAGGAGATCGCCGCGGGCTACAAGCGGTTCAAGCTCACGGAGAGCGGGATCTCGCCCATGGCGGTCCCGGGAACGCCCGGCGGCCAGTTCACGGCCACGGGGCTGGAGCACAACGAAACCGGCGCCCCCCACATGACGGGGGCCATGCACAAGTCCATGACCGAGAAACGGTACCGCAAGGTCGCGGGCGCCGCGCAGGAACGCGGCTACACGCGGCGGTTCGGGTCGCCGCAGGCCAAGGTCGGCATCGTGTGCTGGGGGACGACCACGGGTCCGGTCAGTGAGGCCGTGGACCGGGCGCTGGCCAAGGGCTATCCCGTGGCCGCGCTTCAGGTGCGGATGGTCTGTCCGATCCCCAACGAGGTCCGGGGATTCATCGAGTCCATGGAGACCATCCTGGTCCCCGAACTCAACTGGACCGGCCAATTCGCCAACATGCTCCGCGCGCGGTTCCTCAAGCCCGTGGTCCAACTCAACAAGATCGAGGGCCTGCCGTTCACGGCCGGGGAAATCTATGTGAAGATCGCCGAATTGTTTGATGTGCCGGTCGGCACCAGGAGCGCCTCATGAGTCCCGTGGCCCCGCAGGTCCTGAAGTCGTATCACGGCAATGTGAAGCCCGTCTGGTGTCCCGGGTGCGGGGACTTCTCCGTCCTGACGGCGACCTACCAGGCGCTGGCGGAATTGAGCCTGGATCCCGCCAGGGTGATCATCGCCTCGGGCATCGGCTGTTCGGGCCGGTTTCCGGCCTATGTCAACAGCTACGGATTCCATGGCGTCCACGGCCGGGTCCTACCGACCGCGACCGGCATGAAAATCGCCAACCCCGACCTCACGGTGATGGCGGTGGGCGGCGACGGCGACGGGCTGGCGATCGGCGGCGGCCATTTCGCGCATGCCTGCCGGCGCAACGTCAACATCACCTACATCATGCTGGACAATCAGATCTACGGCCTGACCAAGGGTCAGCCCAGTCCGACGACCATGCCTTCGCTGGTCGAGTACAAGAAAACCCACCAGCCCTACGGCATCATCGAGGATCGGATCAACCCCGTCGCCATGGCGTTGGCGTACGGCGCGTCCTTCGTTGCGCGCGGGTACTCGGGCAAGGTGGCCCAGGTCCTCGACCTCATCAAGCAGGGGATCGCCCACCGGGGATTCTCCTTCGTGCACATCCTTTCCCCCTGTGTCACCTTCTACCCCACCTACGACTTCTTCAAGCAGAGTACCGTGCCCATGCCCGAGGGGCACGATGAGGGCTCCCGGCTGGATGCCATCCAGCTCTCCCAGACCCCGGGCAAGTTCTACCTGGGCACCTTCTACCGGCACGAAGGACCGGACTTCACCGAGCGGATGAACATGGTCAAGCAGAAGGCGGGCAAGGGCGACCTGAACCTGATTGTGCAGGAATATACCTGACGGGTGCCGCCAGGCGCCCGCGTGTCGAATCCCCCTTGATGACGCGCGCTCCCAGCCAGCCCGGGAATCCTGCGGGGGTCGCCATTTCGTGCTGACGGCGGCAGTTGACATCCGACCTCCACCCGCCCACAATGGGCGCCGTCATGTTCAGGTTGATCCCGAAAGAACAGGCCTTCTTCGACCTCTTTGAAGAGGCAGCCCGCAATGTCCACGCGGGCGCCAACGCCCTCGTGGCCCTCCTCGAGAATTACGGCGACCTCGCCGCCCGGGCGGCCCGGATCAAGGAGATCGAGCACGCCGGCGACAAGCTGACCCATGCCACCATTGACAAGTTGAACCGAACCTTCATTACCCCGATTGACCGGGAGGACATCCACCGGCTGATCTCCCGCCTGGACGACGTCCTGGATTCGATTGATACCGCCGTGGGCCGGATGACGCTCTACAAGATCGAGAAGCCCACGGAGGATGTGAAGGCCATGGCCGGGGTCCTGGTGCAGGCGACGGCCATCCTCGTGGACCTGATGACCAGCCTCCGGACCATCCGCAAGCCCGCGGAAATCCAGGCGAAGTGCATTGAGGTTCACACGATGGAAAACGAGGGCGACCGGATCGGCCAGCACGCGCTGGCCGCCCTCTTCGCCAACCACACCGATGCCGCAACCATCATCAAGTGGAAAGATATCTACGAGGAACTCGAGCAGGCGACGGACCGCTGCGAGGACGTGGCCAACACGGTGGAAGGCATCGTGCTCAAGAATGCCTGAGGCGCCGCTGGCGGTTGTCGCCGGCGTCATCCTGCTTGCGCTGGCCTTCGACTACATCAACGGGTTCCATGATGCGGCCAACTCCATCGCCACGATCGTCTCCACGCGCGTGCTGTCCCCCCGCGCCGCGGTCATCTGGGCCGCTACCTTCAACGCCATCGCCTTCTTCTTTTTCAGCCACGGCGTCGCCCGGACGATCGGCAAGGGGACGGTGGACTCCTCGCAGGTCACCGTTGCCGTGGTGGCCGCCGGCCTGGTCGGCGCCGTGGTGTGGAACCTCGTCACCTGGTGGTACGGCCTGCCCTCCTCCTCCTCGCACGCGCTGATCGGCGGGTTTGCCGGCGCTGCCGTCATGAAGGGGGGCTGGGGGATGCTGATCCCCGCGGGGCTCATCCGGATCGGGATCTTCATCGTCCTCTCCCCGGTGCTGGGCATGGTCCTCGGCTTCATCATGATGGTGGCCGTCTACTGGCTGTGCCACAAGGCCCTCCCCAGCCAGGTCCGCGGCTGGTTCAGCCGCCTCCAGTTCATCTCCGCCGCCGCCTACAGCCTGGGCCACGGCGGCAACGACGCGCAGAAGACCATGGGCATCATCCTGGCCGTCCTCATCGCCGCGCACCGGCTCCCCGCGGATGCCGACATCCCCGGGTGGGTTGCCGCCTCCTGCTACCTCGCCATGGGCCTGGGCACGCTGGGCGGCGGCTGGCGGATCGTGAAGACCATGGGGCACAAGATCGTGCACCTCGAACCGGTCCACGGGTTCTGCGCGGAGACCGCGGGGGCGGTCACCCTCTTCCTGTCCACGGCGCTCAAGGTTCCCGTGAGCACGACCCACACGATTACCGGTGCCATCATCGGGGTGGGCGCGACCCGGGGCCTGCATGCCGTCAAGTGGGGCGTGGCCCGTCAGGTGGTCTGGGCGTGGGTCTTCACCATTCCGGTCGCGGGCCTGATCGGGGCGGTGCTTTTTCCACTCACCCGCCGGCTGATCGCCTTCTAACCCGCCGGTCAGGGGCTACTTCTTCCTCTTGGCGGTGGGCTTCCTTGCGGTGACGGCCTTCTTCGTCGCCGCCTTCCGGGTGACCACCGCCTTGGGGCCAGCCAGGGGGAGATACCCCGCCTCCTGACACACCGCCTGACCATCCCCGGAAAGGGTCCAATCGACGAACGCGGCCGCCAGGCCGGACGGCTCACCGGCGGCGTAGAAGTACAGCTTCCGGCTCAGGGGGTATTTTCCCGCCGTGACGGTGGCCCGGGACGGCGCCACGGCCGCCTTGCCTTTCCGGGGACTGATCGGCACGGCCCGCACGCCCTGGGGCACCACCAGGCTGGCGTACCCGACAGCCAGCGGATCACCCGCCACGGCCGTCACCATCGCCTCGCCGCCCGGCAGGATCCGGACCCCGGACGCGGGTTCGTGTCCCGCCAGGGCATGGTCCCGGAACCAGACGGCAGTCCCGGATTCCGGGTCCCGGCCGAGGGGTACGATGGGGCCCTTCGGGCCCCCGACCGCCTTCCAGTCCTTGATCGTTCCGGTGTAGATCTGGCGGACCTGATCCAGGCTGAACGATTTCACCCGGTTCTTCCTGTTGACGAAAATCGCGATGCCGTCAAGCGCCACGGGAATTTCCCTGGCCTCCGCTCCGCGCTTGCCCTTCACCCGCTCAAATTCCTCGGGCGTCAGCGGCCGGGACGCCGCGCACAGGTCCGTCCACCCGCCGATGAGCGCGGCGATGCCCCCCGCGGTTCCCCCGCCCGCCACCTGGATGACCGCACCGGGATGGGCCTTCATGTAGGCCTCCGCCCAGCGCTGGGCCAGGATCACCATGGTGTCCGATCCCTTGATCGTCACCGTGTTGGCCGACTTGCGTCCGCACCCGGGCGCCATGAATCCCAGCGCCACCACCACCGCGAGCCACCCACCGGCCCGTCCTGCCCTTCGGTGCCATCCCATTAGAAGCTCGCCTGCACGTTGATGCGCATGAGGTCGTTCTTCTTCTTGGGCGTCGGCTCGTCCACGCGGATGTAGTTCCACTGGAGCTTGGCCCGCTTGTTCGCCAGCCACAGCGAGACCCCGCCGGTGGCCTCGGTCCGCCAATTCCGCGGGGTCTTCGCATCGGCATCCAACCAGTCATACCGGGTCACCAATTCCACATGGTCCGGCCACACCTCCACGCCAAGATTGCCGTATCCCGTCCGCACGGCGGCCGCCCGGCCGCGCGGCCCCTGCGGCCCCAGGGCGTATTCCCCCTTGAGGCGAACCGGGGTCCCACCCGGCGTCCACGCACAGGACAGCTCGGCGCCAGCGTGGGAGGCAAGGTCCTTGGTCTTTCCGGACCGCCCTTCCTGGTAGGCCGCGCCGATGGCCAGCCAGCCGGCGGGCCGCAGGGAGGCGCGCACATTCGCATTCATGTAATCGTTGGCCTCAGCCCGGTTCTGGCCCTCGCCCTGAAACCCTCCGGCCCACAGGTCAAACGGCCCCGCGCCGACCTGGGCCATGAATCCGAGATCCTTGAGGTCGGACCAGCCCAGGAGCGCGGTCTGCATCGCCCGCTCGACCGTGTCAATCTCGCCGCCGCTCTTGAGGCCCTCCATCCCGAAAGGGACCTTGAACTGACCCGCGGTGAGACGCTTGACGAACGGAACCTGGGGAAACGGCCGGTCCATGGCCACGCAGGCGATCTTCAACATGGACAGCCGCTTGACCGCCGTCACCCCGGCTGCGATCTTGCCCGTGGCCGTGGAGGTCAGGAACGGGGTGGTCGTGACGCCATCATCAACGATCAGCGCCGGGTCCACCACGACCAACCCGGTCACCCCGTCCCCGACCTCAACGCGGGCGGAGAGCTCGGCGCGGCGGATCCTCATGGCGGGCACCTTCCCCACCTCCTGTGGAATCTCCTGCCAGCCCTGGATCAGCCCGCCCAGCACGGCCACCGGCGCCGCCGGGACGGCTGACGGCGGGGATACCACCACCGGGGCGGATTGCGGCGCGACCGCAGCAACAGGCGGAGGAACCGCGGCGATGGCCGTCGCGGACACCTCAACCGGGGCGGCCGCTGGCGGGACGGCGCCCGTGCCGCCATTTGGACCCGCGGCGGCTTGGGTCACAGTCGAAAACATCACGACAACCCCGACCAGTACTTGCATGAGGCGAAAGGGTGTCATCATTCGGGGATCTCCTTTGCGGATCCTGCTGGGGACTATTTCAGGATCGGATCATCGCCGATCGGGGTCATGGGGTCCTCCCACCGCTTCCACATCGCCTTGTAGGCGGGCAGGGTGACGGTGGTGACCAGGTCCACTCCGGCGAAGGTGTTGCGCGCCAGCTTCTTGCCCGCCACGGCGGCCTTGAGGAGATTGACGCTCTCCACCCCCCAGTGAAACACCCGCTGGGCCAGCAGGAGCCGGACCTTGCCGGATTCCAGGTAGGCCCACTCGGGCGGCAGGGCATCCCAGGATACGATCGCCGTCCTTTTCGCATCCACCCCGTCGAGCGCGCCGGCGGCAAAGAGCGGCCAGCCGCCGACCAGGGCCCAGCCCGCGAGCCCGGGCCGCGCCCGGGTGGTGCTCTCGATCTGGCTCACTGACTTGGCGATGTCGTCATCGCAGGCCACCGTCTGGACCAGTGTCATCCCGGGATGACGGGTCAGAGCCGCGCGCACGCCATTCATCCGCTGTTCGAGGTTGAACGCCCCCCGGACCCCGGTCAGCATGGCCACTTCGCCCTTGCCTCCGGTTTCCCTGGCGAGCGCCTCGCCCAGCAGGCGACCGCAGACCGCGTCGTTGATGCCGTAATAGGTGAGGCGCTTCGACTTCGGGCTGTCCGAGTCGAAGGTGATCACCGGAATGCCGGCGGCCACGGCCCGGTCAATCACCCCGCGGAGGGCCTCGGGCTCATTGCAGGAGATGGACAGCCCGTCCACCTTCATGGCGATCAGCCCCTCGACGATCTCCACCTGCTTGGCGGCGTCCGCTTCCTGCGGCGCCCGCCACACGATCCGGATGCCGCCCAGGGCCCGCGCGCGCTTCTCCGCCCCCAATTTGGCGTAGTTGAATACGGGATTGTCGAGCAGTTTGGGGACGATGGCGAAGGTCAGCGTCTTGTCGCCACGGACACCGGCTGCCAGAAACATTCCCGCCAGAACCAGGGCGAAACGCTTCATCCGGTTTTCCTCCGTGATCTGAGTCTGTCCGCAAGGACGGCAAGGACGATCACCGCACCGACAACGAACTGATTGTACTCCTCGGGTACGGACAGCAAGGTCAGCCCGTTGGTGATCAGCCCCATAACCGCCGCGCCCAGCACGCTCCCGATGACCGATCCGTCCCCGCCGGCCAGGCTGGTCCCCCCGATGACAACGGCGGAGATAATCTGCAATTCCCAGCCCAGCCCGGCGGTGGAGGAGCCGTACCCGAATCGGGCGGCGTACAGCAGGCCGGCCAGCCCCGCCGCCGCCCCGCCCAGCGCGTAGACCGCCACGGTGAGCCGGCCCACGGCCAGCCCCGACAGCCGGGCCGCTTCCGCATTGCCCCCCAGCGCATGAAGCGACCGGCCGAAGGTTGTGAGCCGCATGACGGCGGCCCCCAGGGCAGCCGTCACCAGCATGGCCAGCACGGGATACGGGAGGACGCCACCCAGGTGGCCCTGGCCGAACTGGATGAAAGTGTCTGGAAGCCCGCTGACCACCTGGCCCCCGGTCAGGAAGTACGCGCCCCCCCGGGCGACCGAGAGCATCCCGAGCGTCACGATAAACGGCGGCAGGCCCGCCCCCGCGATGAGCAGGCCGTTCACCGCCCCACATCCCGCCGCCGCGCCGAGCGCCCCCAGGCACGCCACCGCCACGCCGGCCCCGTGGGATGCCAGCAGGGAGACCACGACAACCGCCAGCCCGAGGACCGACCCAGCCGACAGGTCAATCCCCCCGGCCACGATCACCATGGTGGCCCCCACGGCGGCCGTGCCGGTGAACGAGAAGGCCCGCGCCACCTGCATGAGGTTCTCCCGATCCAGGAACGCCGACCGCCCGTCCGTGCGCGGCGCCACCGCCCACAGGACCGCCCCCAGCGCGAGCAGGACCAGGACAATCCCCCGCTCCCGGAACGCCCCCCAAGTTCTCATGCGTCAGGGCCGTGCACGGTCGTCGCCTTCCCGTGGATAGATGCATTCCGCAATTGTTTCGGAGAGGGATCTTGCAAGCCGATCGCCGCCCGCCCGGTTCATCACGTCCAGCGCCTCCTCCCACCGAGCCCGGCGCAGGTACCACTGCCCCACCAATAGCCACGCGGCCTCGTGCACCGGAGCCGGCCAGTCCGCCCAGCCCCGGGACTCCTGCTCCCTGCGCACGTCCGCGTCAAGTCCGACGCGTTCCTCCAGCGTGATGCCCGCGACGAACCGATGGACCCGTTCCGCCTCGGGGAGCGCCCGCACGACGGCTTCCCAGCGATGGACCACTTCAGTCGCCGCCTCCGTATCGAACGCCTTCCGGGCCTCCCGGGATCCCCATATCGTCAGCGCGTCCTGCACCCGGCCCTCCTCCATGGCCAGCTCTCCCCGGGCATTCGTCACCGCCTCGCGAATCCGCGCCCGGCAGGACACCTCCAGCGAGTCACTGCCATCGGCGAGCGCCGCCCACTTGTCACAGGCCGCCCGGGCACCTGAAAAATCGCCATGAATCGCCAGGTCTCGCACCAGCCAAATGGGCCACACATCGCTTCCGCAGGCGTACTCGGGCGTCAGATTCGCCACGGCGCTCGCGGAAAATTCCGATTTCACGCGATCCGTCGCCCAGACCAGTCGGCCGCGCCGGACCAGGTAATATTCTGGGGTGTCGAAGCGATTGGAGATCCTGATCCCCTTCCGGCCATCCCGATCCCGCTCCCCGACCGTCAGGACGTCGGCGCCCCCCCGAAACAGCACGCGCAGCATCCGGCCATCCCACGCGTAGATGGAGGCTGCGCCGATGTAATTGCACACCCCCGCGATCCGGAACACGATGACCGGCCAATGGGTCTCCTGGTCCAACTCGTACACCCCGCTCGGCGGCGTCGGGCCGCACTGACCATAGCCGACGCGGACGCGGAACAGAAGCTGGTGCGAGGCCCCGTGACCCGCCAAGCCCGCCATCCACAGGGCTTCCGAAAAGCGATAACAGACCACCAGATCGCGAGCGTGGGACCCGGTCAAGGGCGCCTCGAAGATCGCGGGCGTCGCGCTCCGGTCGACGAGGGCAATTGTCGCCCCCGCGGGGAGTAGCCAGGCTTCCGCGCCGGGAGCGAGCCTGGGTCCCGCCGCCACGGGGGTCGCGAGCACCGTGGCTGCGAGCGCGGCAAGCCCCAGTCCGATCCCCCGCCTGCGAAAGATCCACCAGGAACTCATGTGTAATGGCTCCACATGCGGAGAACCTTGACCGCATGCCGCCTTCGATCCACCTCATACACGAGCCGGTGCTGAATATTGATTCGCCGTGAGTACATGCCGGTCAAATCCCCGCGCAATTTCTCGAAGGGAGGCGGAAAACGGAAGGGATCCACTTCCAGTAGGTCAAGGAGGGTTTGCGCCTTTGGCTTCAATCCAGCCGCCTGGATCTTCAACGAATCCTTGTCGGCTTGGCCAGTGAAGGCCAGCGTCCACTTCACCAGCTCAATTTCGTTCGGCAGTGGGCCAGTGGAGTCTTCCTGCCTTTCAGCAACGATTCCCGCATGCCGGGAATCGACAGAAGGTAGAGGGTTTCCTGGATGGATCGCCAGTCGTCTTCGGACACCAGGACGCCGTTATGTCGCTTGCCCGTAATCTGAATCGCCTCATGACCCGCGGCGACGCGGTCGAGCAACTTGTACAGGCTGGATCGGGCCTTGCTTGCGGTGAGGGTGGTCATGGATCAACGACTCCGATGTAAAGCGTACCACTTTGCGTACGCGCAATCAAGGCGTGGATTCCAACGGCCCTTCCCGGCACCGCCTCGAAAGGGTGGTGACCTGACCCTGATGCTCTACCGCGCGGCGCCATACCACAGCGCGGAGTCGCGCAGGGCGGAGGCGGGCAGGGTCCAGCCCGCGCGGTGGGCCGCATAGTTCAGCGCGCCGCGGATGGGCCGGGCCACGGCGGCGATGACGCGGGTGCGCGGCGAGACGGCGCGAAGGCGGCGCCGGAAGCACCGCTGGAGGGCGGGGTTGCCGGCCAGCACCGAGCCTGACAGCACAAGATCGTGCGGCACCCTGCGCAGGCCCAGCCGGGTCACCACCGCCATGGTGCCGTCCACCAGGTCCGCCGCATAGCGGTCCAGGACCGCGAGCGCCCCACGGTCCCCCGCGGCGCCCCGCTTCCCCAGGAACTCCGGAATGCGCCTGATCCGGTCATGCTGGGCAGGTGTCGTGTGCCGAATGTACACCCGCTTGCCGTCCCCGTAGACCTGCCGGTTGAAGAATTCAGCATAGGAAGGGAATCCAAGGAACCGGAGCAGGGCGGCCGTGAACCGGGTGGGCGTCTCCAGACCCTCATGCACCCGGGTCAAAGCCAGCACCGTGATCCCCCGCAGGCCATGGTGGCCATGCATGTCGTGCATGAACATCCGTCCCTGATGCATGCCCAGCCACTTGGTCCACGATCCGGAGGTCACCGCAATGCCCGCCTCCCGCCACCGGTCGTTGAAGAGGGCGATGAACGCATCGTTCGTCACGAGCGATGGCCCACCCAGCCCCAACGGCCGGATGGCCTCCCGCCCGATGTGGAAGAAATCCTGGGGGAGGTCCCCGCCGCACAGCCCCCAGCACCCGGCCTGCACATCCCGGGGGCGCACGCCGGCCTGCCGGCAGGCGCGCCGGATCAGGTCGCGGAAGATCTCCCGGATCGGGACCATGCCCCGTCCCTCGTGATTGGTCCCGGGCCCCGCCACAAACGCCCGGAGCCGGCCGTCCCGGGAGGCCAGGGCCAGGTGCGTCTTGGACGCCCCGCCATCCACCCCGACCACGACGTCCATGGGCCTACCGAAACTGGGGGAGGTACTGCTTGTGGGCGCGGAGCATATCGTCAAGAATCTTCTTCCCCGTCGTCCAGTTGGGGACGAGGGGGTTGGTGACCATGGCGGCGAGGGCCGCCTTGTAGCTCCCGGTCAGCGCCGCCTCGACCGTCAGCGTCTCGTAGGCCTTCACCCGG
>JAHFSL010000357.1:0-1393 GCA_023265785.1 Candidatus Coatesiibacteriota bacterium
CCAGGATCGCAAGGAGGGGTGCCATCAGGGCCCCGGGGAGCGTGGGGACGGGACGCATGGCCCAGCCCATCACGCCAGCGGTGGCCACCAGCTTGATGGCGAGCTGCTTGGGCTGCTCAAACATTTCATTGGTGCCGGGCCAGACGAGCAGGGGAATCACCGCGACGGACCAGAGCAGGAGCAGGCGCGAAAGGCGTCCCATCACGCGCGGGATCGTGACAGCGACCGCCGGAACTGGCGCGGCGATTGGCCGATCACCTGCTTGAATTTCCGTGAAAAATGGAATTCATCGGAAAATCCGAGGCGATCGGCGATCTGTTTGTCCACCAACCCGCCCCGCAGCATCAGCTCGCAGGCCCGCTCGATGATCCGGGCGGCCCGCCACCGTGCGGGGGGCGTACCCATGGCTGTCACGAACCGCTTGCGGAAACTCTCGTACGGGACGCCGAGCTGGCGGGCGGTGGCCGGCAGGGAGAGTTCGCGCTACAGGTCCGATTCCAGCAGCGCACAGGCTCGCGACAGGAAGGCGGCATCCCCGGTCGGCCCCTGGCCCACGGTCGCGGCATCCAGCATCGCCGCCAGCACATCCTGCAACCGGCAGACCTCCCGGATGGACGCGCCCGGCCGCCGCGGGGTGTCGGGCACGGACTCCAGCCGGGGCAGCCAGCGGTCCACGGGACCACAATGAAAGACCGGACGGGTCACATCCAGGAGCCCCTGCGCGCGCCACAGGTCAAAAACCGGGCCGTCAAAGACGAGATAGAACTCACTCCACCGCCCACCCGGCGGGGGGCCGTACATGTGGGCCAGCTCCGGAAAGACCAGGAGGGCGTCGCCCGGGTGGAGACTGGCCCGGACCCCGTTGGCATCGTGGTAGGCGGCCGTCCCGTCAAGAGAGTAGACGAGGGCAAACGAATCCAGGATCCGCAGCGGGGCATTGCCGGTGGGACCCGCGGAGTTGCGGATCAACCCGACCTGGGTGATCCGGCCGAACCCGGCCGGCTCGGCATAGCGGAAGCGGATGCGGGCGGTCGCTGCGGCCAGGGTGGGCATGACCCCCGGAGCATACCAAAACGTACAAGTTTTTGCCCACGCCGGGCATGGAGCCCGCCGGGTGGGGGCCCCAGAATGATGACCGAGATCAATGCCTGCACAACGGAGGAGTCCCCGATGACCACGACGACCCTGACCTCCCTGCCCCAACTTTCGTGCCTGGGGAAAAACCTGGACATGGATCCTGCCTCATTCGGCGAGATGCGGGAAGCCACGCACCTGCGAGGCGATCCCGGGGCACTCCGGAACCGTATGGACGAGGACGGCTATGTCCTGATGCGGGGCATGCTGGGGCGCGAAAGGGGCCTGGAGGCCCGTCACGAGATGCTGTCCCGGCTGC
>JAHFSL010000357.1:1403-3582 GCA_023265785.1 Candidatus Coatesiibacteriota bacterium
TCCCCATCCTTCGCTCCGGCCGGCCTCCGAACCGACCTGGTCAAGGCCAACCAACCGGTGCTTCGCGTCCTTTATGCCGGGCCGATGATCGAATTTTTCCAGGCGTTCCTCGGGCAGCCGGTGCGGCATTATGACTACACGTGGGTCCGCAGCGTGGGCCGGGGCCATGGCACCCCGCCGCATGAGGACATCGTCTACATGGGCCGGGGCACCTGGAACCTCTGGACGGCCTGGACGCCCATGGGGGATGTGAGCTGGGACCTCGGCGGCCTCATGGTCATGCCCGGCACCCACCGGCATGAGCGGCTGCGGCAGGGCTATGCCCGGCGGGATGTGGATGCCTACTGCGTCTCCAAGCCCGGGGAGGGCTGGAACCATCCGGGTTCGGAAGGCTGGCTCTCCAAGGATCCGGTGGGCGTGCGGCGCGGCCTGAAAGCCCCGTGGGTATCGGCCGAGTTCCGGGCCGGGGATGTGGTGATCTTCAACACCTGCCTCGTGCACGCCGGGCTCGACAACCACACCAACCGCATCCGGCTGTCCACCGATTCGCGGTACCAGCCGGCTTCGGAGCCGGTGGATGAGCGGTGGATCGGGGCCAACCCAACCGCCCATGGTGCTGCGGGCAAGCGCGCATTAATCTGCTGAATCGGTCCCCCGGCATGATCGTGTGGCTCTGCGTCCTCCGGTTGCTGGTGGCACCGGACCCGTCCCGTGCGGATACCTGCGTGCAGGACATGTGGTACAACGGCGACGCCCAGCCCCGGTTTGTCTTTCCCAACTGGAGACAGGCATTCATGGGTTCCTACGATGTGTGGCTCACCGATACCAATCTCGCCCCCGAAATATTGACCGGGCTCACGGTGGCCAACTTCGGGACGGCCGGCGCCGCGGAATTCTCCGGGGTGTACTGGCGGGTCGTCTGCGGGGGCGTGGTCACCTCCGCGATGTTTCCGATGACCTACGCGGGGATCTACCAGTCGGATTCCGGGCCACACCCGGCATGGACCTGGGCCGGGGCCTCGCCCGATGTGGCGGGATGTCCGGACCTGTGCGGGGCGACCCCGTGCGGCGCCTCCTTCACGATTCAGCTCTATGCGGATATCGCGCCCTGTCCCACGAACCTGACGACTCTCAATCTCGGGTTTCCGGTGCGGTCGCCGGGCGCGTGGATCGGGTCGCTTGGCGACGGCGGTGGATGTTTCGTTCCATGGGTGGACACGAGCCGCGATCCGGACCGGGATACCATCGTCTATTCTTTGAAGCAGGGGCCGGACAATGCCGTGCCCGGCGACACCATTGACTACACCATTTATTTTGGCCGACCCGGCACGGTGAACCTGACCGATGTGACGATCATGGATTCGCTGCCCCCCTATGTCCACTATGTGGCCGGTTCCGCGGTGCCCCCGCCGGATGTGCTCTGGGACCCCAATCCGGGCCCGCCCCCCGTGCTGCGTTGGACCATCGGGCCCCCGCATGCGGTGGCGTGGGGGGCGAGTGGATCCGTCCGATATTCCGTGACCGTGGATTGGGGGAATGGTGAGTTGTTTGAGCCGGGGTCAGGGGATGTCGCCGCGCCGGAGGGGGCGAAGCTGGATAACCGGGCGCAGATCTTCTTTACCGGGTCGACCTGTCCGGCATCCTCGATGGTCAACCCGCCCATGTCGACGGTCATTCGGCGGTTCCTCTTCTGGAAGGTCGGGGACAACGATGTGCTCTATTCGCAGACGTTCGGCGCCGCGCCCGACGAGATGATGTATGAAATCTATCTCAAGAATATGTCGTCCACGAAGACCTGGTGGAATGTCTCGGTCTGGGACACGGTGCCACCTGATCTGGACTCCTGGCTGGGGGCGGGCGGGTTCGACGACCCGTGTCTTGGCTGGACCATGACCCCATCCGGGTGTGCTGCTGCGAGTCCGGGCCGGACCGTCGCCGGCGGGACGACGTTGCTCACGTGGACGGTGGATCTGCCGCCCGGGATGACGCTGTCCCTGCGGTGGAAGGCGACGGTCAAGGCCTCCGCCGTCCCCGGGACGATGGTGCTGAACCGTGCCTCGGTGCTCGAGCTGGGCCGAAGCGGCGTCACGGGGGGAACGGGCCATTCCGGGCAGCCGCGGGGGTTCTTCCAGCAGGCACCGATCATCCTGCCCACGACCTATACCAGTTACATCGGGAT
>JAHFSL010000358.1 GCA_023265785.1 Candidatus Coatesiibacteriota bacterium
TGGACCGTGTCCCAACTGGCGGCGGGGCGGAGTGGCCGGGTCTCATTCCGCAGCGCGGTGGTTGGCTCCGGAGACGCCCTCTTCGAGACTTTCGCTACCGCGACGCTGGCCTGCGACTCGCTCCTGACCAACATGGCGCCGCTGTCATATTCCGCCACGCTCACCGGGCGGCGGCCGGGTTCGCCCCTGGCATGGCTCAAACTGGCTCGCGGCGGCACGACGCTGGTGGACGAGATCAACTCCCTGGCCCCCGACGGCTCGGGCAACTTCTTCCTCGCCGGCGTCGAAGACTTCTCCGGGTTCAGCTCCGGACCCATTGAGGGCGGCACCTGGGTGGTCCGCAAGGTGGATGCGGCGGGGACCGTCCTCTGGTCGCGTACGGACGGCACACCGGGACTGGCCAACTTTGACCTGGCATTCGGTTCGGCGGCGGACCCCTCCGGCAACGCGATCATTACCGGCCTGCTCATGACCGCCAATGGGGCGGTCATCCGCAAGTATGATCCCGCCGGCACGGAAGTTTGGACGCGGAACCGGGCGCCGTCCGTGCCGGGCAGTTTCATCGCCCTGCTCTCGGCCGCCACGGATACCGCCGGCAATATCCTGGTGGGCGGGTTCGATGACCGGCCTGATCTGGGCGAGAACTGGAACTGGATTCTGCTGAAGTACGATGCCTCCGGCACCCTGCTCTGGACCCGATCCTGGGCGGGCGCGAACGGGTACAACGGACAGGACCGGATCGGGTTCAACGGGATCGCGTTCGATCCAGCGACGGGCGATGCCTATGTGGCGGGTGCGGAAGACCGCGGCGACATCGGACAGGGCTGGAACTGGCGCGTCAACAAGTACAGCCCGGCGGGCACTCTCCTGTGGACCGTGTCCTACACCTCGCCCGGGGGTAACGATGATGCCGCGGACGGCGTCCGGGTGGACCGCAACGGCTTTGTTTATGTGTCCGGTTCCCAGCGGGAGTTCGTGCAGACCGGGCTGGTGCGCAAGTACGACACCAACGGTGTCCTGATCTGGTCCATGACCTCGCTGGGGAACCCGGCCAACGGCCACGAGGCGCCATCGCTGGGAGTGGACGCGGCGGGCAATATCCTGGTCGCCGGGCGCGAATGGAACGGCGTGAACGATGCCTGGCGCATCTGGAAGCTGGACAGCGGGGGCAACCTCGTGGCCAGTGTCTGGCATGACGGGCTGGCAGGCGGCCAGAATGAATTAAACAGTATCGCCCCCGTTGCGGGGACGGACGATGTGCTCGTCGCCGGAGGGGAAGTCGTCCGGTGTGAGGCCATGGATGCCGCCTGGGCGCGATTCGCGCTCGCTCCCTTCGTGCCGCCGGCGGCACCCACCGGACTCACCGCGGCGGGCACGATCACGACGATTGGCCTCCAGTGGACACCGGCTCTGGCTGGCGATCGCGCGGTGTCCGGCTACCGGATCTACCGCCAGACCTGGTCCGGCGTGTTCCCGTCGGCCGCGACCTTCCTGGTGCAGGTGAACGGGGCCACCGTCAGCACCTTCGTGGATTCGGCCGTGGGCAGCAAGAATATCTATTCCTACCGGGTCATCGCCGTGGATCTGGCGGGGGCCGAGAGCGGGTTGACCCAGGAAGCCTCGGGCGCGCTGTCCGGCGTGTGCTTCTCCGGCCTCACGCTGGACGGCTGTCATCCCGAGCCCGTCTATGTGCTGGCCGGGGAACAGCAGGCATGGCGACTTTCCTTCAGCCAGTCGGGCGGGCTGACCGCCTACCTGGCGACGCTCACGACCCAACCCGACTCGTTCACGGGCCGGACCTATGTGCCCGCGTCATTCAGCACCACGATCACCGGCGGCGGCACCGTGACCGCCTCCTGGGCCACGGCCCAGGTGGGCCCGTGGACGGACGGGGAACCGGCGGCGGTGGGCGAGCCCCTGTACCTGCGCTGGGTCGTCTCGGCCCTTCCCTCCGGCGCCAGCGGCGAGGTGCTGTACCGCACCGTCACGGCCGCGGGTGGCGATCTCATCTTGACCTCGGCGGCCAGCGCAACCGCCTCGTGCGACGCCGGCCAGACGACCGCCAGTTCGCTCGACAACCCGGTGAGCCTGACCGGCCGCCGGTATGCCGCACCGTGGGCCTGGCTGCGGGCCTGGCGCGGCTCGACGACGAACGACGATGACGCCATGGAGGTCGCCACCGACTCTGCCGGCAATATCTTTGTGGCCGGCGCGGTGGACGGTGGCAATCCCCCGGGCGAGGGAACCTGGATGGTGCGCAAGTACGATGCGGCCGGGGGACTCGTGTGGACCCGGACGTCCGGCGTCATCGGGGGCCCCACGCCCTTCGACGCGGCCACCTCAATTGCCGTGGATGGGGGCGGCAACCTTGTGGTCGGCGGAATCGAGGCCAACACCTGGACGGTCCGCAAGTACGACGCCGGCGGGACGGCACTGTGGACCAGGACGATCCCGCCGACGGGATTCCTCAATGGGGCGTTGGGCATCGCGGTGGACGGGACGGGAGATATCACCGCGGCGGGGATTGATTTCCACCCGACCGAGGCCGAGAACTGGCTCATCGCCCGGTACAACTCGGCCGGGACGCTCCAGTGGAGCCGGACGCTCAACGGCTATCCCGGGAGCACCGGGAATGACCAGCCCGGGTTCGGCGGGGTGGCCGCTGATCCCTGGGGCAACGCGTTCGTGGTCGGCACGGAAGACCGGTCCGACCTCGGCCAGGGTGAGAACTGGCGGGTCTTCAAGTACGCGCCGGACGGCACGGTGCTCTGGACCCGGAGTCTCACCGGGCCCGGCAACAACCAGGACCGGGCGCAGGCCGTGGCCACGGATCGCAACGGCAACGCGTATGTCGCGGGCCGGGTCAACCGGAACGATCTCGGGCAGGGCGACAACTGGCAGGTCGTGAAATACGATGCCGGCGGGACGGTGGTCTGGACCCGGACCTACAATACGGCGACCAATTCCTACGAGGGGGCCGAGGCCATCACCGTGGACGCACAGGGCGGCGTGATCGTGGGCGGGTACGAACAGCGGCCCGACCTGGGCGAGTCCGACAACTGGCTGGTGATCAAGTACGACACGGCGGGCAATGTAATTGACCAGGTGACCCGGAACGGGCTGGGGGGCAACCGGTCGGAAACGGTCAACGGCATTGCCGCCCTGGCCGGCTCAGGCGATGTCATCGTGGCCGGCCACGACGCGATTGACTGCGAGGGCCGGGATGCCGTCCTCGGGAGGGTGACGCTGGGCGCGTTCAGCGGCCCATCCACGCCCACCGGGCTGACCGCGGAGGGCGCGATCTACGCCGTGGGACTCCAGTGGAATACCGCCTCCACCGGGTCCCGGGGCCTTGGCGGATACGCCATCTACCGGGCCACCTCCGCGGGCGTCCTGCCCATCGCGCAGGCCTATCTCACGACCGCGCCGGGCGGGGCCACCTCGACCTTTGTGGACGGCGGCATTCAGGTCGGCGTGAGGTACTACTACCGGGTGATCGCGCTCGACAGCCTCGGGGCGGAGAGCGGCCTTTCCATGGAGAGCAGTGGCGTGCCGTTGCC
>JAHFSL010000359.1 GCA_023265785.1 Candidatus Coatesiibacteriota bacterium
CCGCGCGTGACCCGCACCGCGGACAGCGCGGGCTCGCGCCGGAGCGCCAGTTCCACCCGGCGCGCGTCGGCCCAGCCCAGCCGGGCGCCCGGGGTGACCCCGGCGCGGCGCGCCACCTCCGCGGGGGGCGTGCGGACCGCCCCGGTCACGCTGATCCGGCGCACCTCGACGGGCAGCACGGCCAGGGCGGCCAGGGTGGCGACCGTGGCCGCCGCCGCCAGGAGAAGAAACCGGCCGTCGGGGGTGCGCGCGACCGTGCTCATGCCGCGGCCCCCCGCCGCAGGGCGCCCGTCAGTTCCCGTTCGAGCAGGTCCAGGAAGGACATCCCCGCCTCGCGCGCCGCCTCCGGCAGGAGGCTCGTGGGCGTCATGCCGGGCACGGTGTTCACCTCCAGGGCGTACAGGGTCCCCGTGTCCTCCGCGATCAGCTCAACGCGGGCCGCGCCCGTGCACCCCAGCGCCCGGTAGGCCGCCAGGCCCATCTTCTGCGCGGCCTCATACTGCTTCTTCGGAAGCGGCGCGGGGACCCGGTGCTCGGCGCCACCCGGGGAGTACTTGGCCTCGAAATCATAGATCTTGCCCCGGGGGACAACCTCGATCAGCGGCAGGATCTCCCCGTCGAGCACGCAGGCCTGGATGTCGTGGCCGGCCACCCAGGCCTCGACCATGACATCCTGGCCGTAGGCGGAGGCGCGCTCGACGGCGGGCGCGAACTCATCGCCGCGCTCCACCAGCGAGACCCCCAGGGAGGAGCCCAACGCGCGCGGCTTGACGATCACCGGCAGGGCGATGGGGGGGGCCGGCGGCGGCGGCACGCCGCGCGGCAGGAGGACATGCCGGGGCGCGGTGATGCGCGCGGCCACCATGACCTGCTTGGCCAGCACCTTGTCCAGGCCGAGCGCGGACGCCAGGACGCCCGATCCGGTGTACGGCACGGCGGCCAGATCCAGCAGGCCCTGGATCGTCCCGTCCTCACCGAAGGGCCCGTGCAGGGCGAGCCGCACGATGTCGGTCCGGTGTTCCTCGATGGCGGCCAGCAGGCCGGCCACCGCGCGGCGCCGCGAGCCCTCCGCCGGCAGGTCGTACCCGCGGGCCTCGTAGCCGGCTGCCGTCAGGCACCCCAGGACCGCGCCGCCGGAGGCCAGCGAGACCTCCCGCTCGGGCGACCACCCCCCCATGACCACGAGAATGCGCGTGGCCTTGCTCAACACGCCCCGCCCTCCCGGCCGCCCCGCTCGTCGAGCAGGACGACCTCCGGCTCGAGCGTGACGCCCGCCGTGTTGCGTACGGCCGCGCGGACCCGGGCGATGAGTTCGCGCACGTCGGCCGCGCGCGCGCCGCCCCGGTTGACCATGAAGTTGGCATGGCGGTCCGACACCTCCAGCCCGCCGGCCCGCGCGCCCTTCAATCCCGCCGCGTCAATGAGGCGCCCGGCCGATTCCCCGGGGGGGTTCTTGAAGATGCACCCCACGTTGGGCAGGGTGAGCGGCTGGGTCCGCCGCTTGTCGGTGAACCCGCGGACCCGCGCCGCCACCTCGGCGCGGGGGCGCGGCACGAGCCGGAACCGGGCGCGGATGATCACGCCCCCCGTGGCGGTGAGCCGGCTGGAGCGGTATCCGAAGGCCAGCTCGGCGGCCGTCGCCGCGCGCGCGGGCCCGCCGGGAAAGGCCAGGTCCACGCGCTCCACCGCCTCCCCCAGCGACGCGGTGGCGGTGCCCGCATTGCCCGCGAGCGATCCGCCCACCACGCCCGGGATGCCGGTGGTGAACTCCAGGCCGCCCAGGTCCCGGGCCATGGCCCGCTCGACCAGGGCGGCCAGGGCCGCCCCCGCGCCGGCCTCCACGGCCGGGCCGTTCACGGCGACGGCACCGAACGCGCCCTCCAGCCGGATCACCGCGCCGCGAAACCCCTCGTCCGCGGGCACCAGGTTGGTGCCGCGGCCGAGCAGGAGCCGCGGCACCCCGCGGGCCGCCAGCAGGTCGAGCACCGCCCGGAGGGCCGGCTCATCGGCCACCCCGCAGAACACGTCCGCCGGACCGCCCACACCCAGCGAGATGTGAGCGGCAAGCGGCTCATCGGGCAGGATTCGTGTGCCCGGGATCGCACGCAGGGATTCCAGCATGCCGGCGGGCAGGGCGGTGCGCCCGGTGGCCACCATCACCGGCCCTTCCCCAGCAGGCCGAGGAGGGTCTCACCGCACCGGCCGACATCACCGGCGCCCAGGGTCAGGATGACATCGCCCTCGGACGCCCACTCGGCCACCGCGGCGCACGCGCGGGCCAGCTCGGGCTCGAACCGCACCCGCGGCTTCCCGTGCGCGGTCACGGCGTCAAACACCAGCCGGCCGGTGACACCCGGGATGGGCGTCTCGCCCGCGGCGTAGATCTCGCTCAGGACGACCCCGTCGGCAGCCTCGAACGCCGCGCCGAAGGCATCGCGCAGGAGATTCGTCCGGGAATACCGGTGCGGCTGGAAGAGGATCCAGAGCTTGCCCTCCCCGGCATCGGCCACCAGCCGGGCCGCGTCCGCCGTCGCCCTGATCTCGGTGGGGTGGTGGCCGTAGTCGTCATACACTGTGACGCCGCGCGCCGTCCCCTTCAACTGCATCCGCCGCGCGACCCCCCGGAACCCCGCGATGGCCCGCGCGGCCTGCTCGAAGCTGACCTCCAATTCCAACCCGGCGGCCACGGCCGCCAGGGCGTTCAGGACGTTGTGCCGGCCGGGCACATTCAGCACCAGGTCCCCCAGGGGCTTGCCTTCGTAGGTAATGCGGCACCGCGAGCCCGCGCCACCCAGCTCGGCGGTTTCGGCCCGCAGGAACGCCCCGGGCCGGAAGCCGTAGGTCACCGTGCGGCGGCGCAGGTCGGGGAGGATCTGCCGGACCCCGGGGTCGTCGGCGCAGGCGATCACGGAGCCGTAGAACGGGACCCGCTGGGCGAATTCCACGAACGCCGCCTGCAGGCGTTCCAGGCTGCGGTAGTGGTCCATGTGGTCGTTGTCGACGTTGGTGATGACGGCGACCACGGGTGACAGGCACAGGAAGG
Source organism: Candidatus Coatesiibacteriota bacterium (assembly GCA_023265785.1). GTDB lineage: Bacteria > Oederibacteriota > CAKKQC01 > CAKKQC01 > CAKKQC01 > JAHFSL01. The sequence continues at coordinate 3,044 of JAHFSL010000359.1, forward strand.
AGGCATCGCTCTCATCCGCCTCGGCCACCAGGAATTCGCCCGTCCCGGGGCGGGCATGGCCGCCCGTGGGGTCCAGCCGCCCGCCGACGATCACCGTGGGGTCCAGGCCGCCCTCGGCCAGCACCAACCCGGCCATGGAGGTCGTGGTCGTCTTGCCGTGCGTCCCCGCGACGGCGACGCCGTATTTCAGCCGCATGAGCTCGGCGAGCATTTCGGCGCGGCGGATGAGCGGAATCCCGAGGCGGCGGGCCTCGATCAGTTCCGGATTTTCCCGGTCCACGGCGGAGGAATACACCACGACCTGCGCGCCGGCGATGTTGGCGGCGCGGTGGCCCTGGGCGACCCGGGCGCCCCGGGCCGCCAGCCGCTCGGTGACCTCCGACATCTTCAGGTCCGAGCCGCTCACCTCGTAGCCCAGGGTCAGGAGGACCTCGGCGATCCCGCACATCCCTGAGCCGCCGATGCCGGTGAAGTGGACGCGCCGGATCCGGTGCTTGAGCACGAC
>JAHFSL010000360.1 GCA_023265785.1 Candidatus Coatesiibacteriota bacterium
ATCAAGTGGGACGCGGCCGGCAACGAGGCCTGGCGCCGGACCTACGACCTGGGACTGGTGACTGCCGAGATCGGGCAGGGGATATCGGTGGACGCCGCCGGCAACACCCTGGTCGTTGGGCAGGAGTTCCGGGGTGATCTGGGGCAGTCCGACAACTGGCGCCTTCTCCGCTATGACAATGCGGGGAACCAGGTGGACTCCATTGCGCGCAACGGGATCCTGAACGGGCAGGACATTGCCCGGGGCGTGGCGGCGGCACCTGGCGGGTTTGCGATCGTGGCGGGGGACGAGAATGTCCGCGACGAGAGCGTGAACGCGGTATCCGCCCGCTACGCGCTGTCGGCGTTCTCACCGCCGACGGCGCCGGTATCCCTCACGGCCGCCGGCCTGCCGGGACAGGTCGGGTTGGCCTGGAACGCTGCGGTGCCGGGCACGCGTGGCGGGCCGCTGGCCTACCGGATCTACCGGCAGACCTCCGCCTCGGTTCAATTGGTCGCGGGCAACTTCGTGGCGGCCACGGGCGCCGTGACCTTCACGGATGCGGGCGTCACGGCCGGCATCCAGTACTTCTACCGGGTGACGACCACGGACCCGGCCGGGGCCGAATCCACCCCCTCGCCGGAGGCCTCGGCCATTCCGCTGGGACCATGCGCCCCGCGGCTGACGGTGTATGCCATCAACCCCGCCCCGCTCTATGTCAGCGCGGGAGAACAGCAGGTTTGGCGGGTGTCGTTCAGCAACTCCGCGGCGACCAGCGCGTTCAACGTGACGATCACGACCCAGGCCACCTCGCTGGACCAGCGCACCTATGTGTCGCCATCGTTTACGGGTGTGGTGACCGGCGGCGGGAGCGTCCAGCCCTCCTGGGCGACCTCGCCCGGGGGCCCGTGGACGGACGGGGAGAGCGCCACCGCCACCTGGGTCCGGTGGACCGTGCCGGTCCTGGGACCGGGGCGCAGTGGGGAGATCGCCTTTACCACGGCGGTGTCCGCCGGGGCCGAGGTGTACCTGGATTGCGTGGTCTCGGCCACGCTCTCGTGTGACGCGGGAGGTCTGACGGGCGCCACCGTTGACTATTCATCCACGGCCACCGGCAAGCGCATCGTGCCGCCGCTGACCTGGGTTCGCACGTATGACGACCCGTCCCACGACGACGATGAAGTCTTTGGCGCGGCGGGCGACGGGTCGGGGAATTTCTACGCCGTCGGGCACGAGCACCGGTTCGACCTGGGGCAGGCGGGAGACTTCCTCCTGCGCAAGTACGATGCCGCCGGCACCCTGCTCTGGAGCCGATCCTATGACAGCCCGAATCATGATGAGGACCTGGGCGCCGCGGTAGCGGTGGACCCGGCGAGCGGGAATGTCTATGCCGTCGGGTACGAGAACCGGTACGACCTGGGCGAAGACGAGAACTGGCTCATCCGCAAGTACAGTCCCGCGGGGGCCCTCCTCTGGATGCGCACCGCCAACAGCCCCGGGAACGCCTCGGATTATGCCAACGGCGTGGCGGTGGATGGGACCGGGAATGTGGTGGTCGTAGGCCAGGAGCTTCGTTCGGACATCGGCCAGGGCAACGATTGGCGCATCATCAAATACGACGCGGCGGGCACAGTGCTCTGGAGCCGGACCTATGACAGCGGGGCCGGAAATGACGACATGGCCAACGCCGTCGCGACGGACGCCGCGGGCAATATTTATGTGGCCGGCCATGAGGTGCGGACCGACCTGGGGCAGGACGGCAATTGGCGGGTGGCCAAGTATGATTCCACGGGAGCCTTCCTGTGGGCGAAAACCTACAACTCGCCGGGCGTGAGCGATGACCGGGCGGAGTCCATCACGGTGGACCGGAACGGGTACGTCATCGTGGCCGGTCGGGCGGACCGGGCGGACCTGTCCGAACGCCTCAACTGGCTGGTGCGCAAGTACGATCCCGCCGGGGGCGTGGTCTGGTCGCGCACCTATTCGTTCCCCGACCCGTTCTCGGATGATGTGCCGTCGGCGGTAACGACCGATAGCCAGGGCAACATCCTGGTGGCGGGAATGGAGTGGAGCGACGACGTGCGCGTCAACAAGTACGACAGCGCGGGCAATGATCTCGACGGGCAGACCTTCCTGGGCATGCAGCCGTACAACATGCAGTGGGCGAAGGGCGTGGTGACCGTGCCAGGATCGCCGGACGCCATTCTGGCCTACCAGGAGGATGTCCGGGACGAGAGCATGGACTTCGGGGTCCTCCGCTACGCCCTCGCCAGTTTCACCCCACCGGTGACCCCCGGCGGGTTGGCGGCCGCGGGCCTGACAGGCCAGGTCGCGCTGTCCTGGGCCGCGGCGACCCCCGGGACGCGTGCCGTGTCGGGGTATCGGGTCTACCGCCAGACCTTTGCCGGAGTCGTACCCACGGCCACGGACTGGATCGCGAGCACCAACGGGGCGTACGCTTCCGCCTTCGTGGACGCGGCAGTCGTGCCCGGAACGGCTTATTTCTACCGGGTTGTGGCCGTGGATGCCCTTCTCGCGGAATCGGGGCTTTCCAACGAGGCGACCGCGACGCCCGCGGCGCCGCCTATCGGTGCGGCGCTGGCGCTCCACAAGGTGGTTGCGCCGACCGGGCCGGTGTGTGCGGGTTCGGTCCTCACCTACACGGTCATCTGGTCCAATGCCGGCGGGGTGACGGTCACCAACCTGACGATCACGGATACCGTCCCGGCCGGCACGCAGGCCAACGCCCCGGCCCTCGCCTCCTGGCTCCAGGCGGACGGCTTCGGCACGCCGTCGCTGGTCTCCTCCGCCTGGGCGACGGCGCTCGGGGGTCCCTGGACCGGCGGGGAGCCGCCCAACGGGACGCCGGGCCCGCTCCTCCTCCGGTGGGTGGTCAACCGGTCCGCACCGGGCGCTTCGGGCTACCTGTCGTTCCAGGCGACCGTGACCTCCGGGCCCGCGCTTACCAATGTCGCTTCCGCGACCGCACTCGGGGACCCCGCCTCCTATGTGTCGGAATCCGTCACCAGCCTTGTCTATGCGCCGACGGTGACGGCGGCGCTGACCCAGGCCGGAGTCGGGGGCGTGGGGAGTCCGTTGTCGTACCGGATCGTCGTCACGAATACGGGTTCGGCGACGGTCACGAGCCTGCGGCTGGAGGACACGCTCTCGCCCGTGCTGGTCTCGGCGACCGCGAGTGAGCCTGCGGGGTTCCCGACGCCGCTGGTGACCGGCGGCGCATCGCCGACGAGGTATGAATGGACCAGCGGCGGTGGATTCACGCTGACGCCCGGTGCTGCGCTGACGTTCACCGTGACGGGCCAAGTCAGCCTGGTGTGCGCGGCAACGTCGGTCTCCTCCACGGCCCTGGTGATTGCCGGAATTGGATGCGCCCAGCAGGATGTCGCCACGAATGCCGTGGGCGTGACGGTCCAGCCGCCGGTGCCGGCCCTGACCGGCATCCTGACGCAATCACCCGCCGCCCCGGGCATCGGCGCCCAGGTGGTCTACCGGTTGGTGGTGACCAACACGGGCAATGCGACGATGCTCAATCTGCGGGTGATTGA
>JAHFSL010000361.1 GCA_023265785.1 Candidatus Coatesiibacteriota bacterium
CGGCCACGGTCATGCTGTCCCGTTCCGTGTATGTTAGCGACTTGATGACGACGCCCGTCCGCCGTGCCGTGCTCGGGGCGGGACTTTCCATCTCGCCGCCCATCGGGGTGGTGACGCGTCAGGTCCAGGTGGTGCTGTCGGTCACCAACACCGGGGGTGTCGCGGTGCCTTCAGCAACGCCTGTGATCGCGATCAATGTGGGGGCCCCCCTGGCGACGCTGTCCTCCGGCCCGAGCCCAGCCACCGCTCCGATTGGCGTTGGCGGATTCCAGGCGTTCACCTGGGTGTATACGGTCAACGGAGTGGGCATGGTGCGCTGGACGGCAACGGGAGCGGGGACCGACGCATGCGGGCTGCCCGTGGCCGCGGCCGGGTCGGCGTCCATCAATACGACGTCGCTCGAGGGGACCCTGTCCGCGCCGTCGCCGGTTTCGCAGGGGGTTACCTTCGCCGTCTCATTGACGGTCACTAACCTGGGCGCCGCTTCGACCACGGGCGCCACGGCCATCCTTGGGTTGAGTAGCGGGGGCGGTTCCGTCGCCTATGTGAGCGGCCCCATCCCTTCCGCGCCTGCCACCCTGGCGGCCGGCGGCGGTGCCCAAACCTGGGTCTGGACTTATAGTGCCACCGGTGCTTGCGGCGCGGCGGTATTGACCGCCACGGTGAACGGGACCGACTCCGGGGCCTCCCTGCCGGTTTCCGCCCGCGGGGCTGTGACCGTCGCACTGGGCGGGGATGCATGGGATCCGGGCGATGACACGGGCGCGGGCGGAACGCTGCTGTCTCCGACGACGTCAACGCAATCCCACGGGCCCCATGCGGAATGCCCCATCGACAACTATGACTGGTTCCGGGTCCCCATGACCGCGGGCGTGCGGTATCACTTCGATACCGTGGGGGGGGCTGGGGATAACTACGGCCAGTTGTTCAGCGACGCGGCGGGAACCATCCAGGTGGCGTTCGATGACGACAGTGGGGGTGGCGCGCAGTTCAGCTTCAACTACACCGCGGCCGCCACCCAGACCTACTACCTCCGGATCCGGCCGTATTCCGTCGGAGTCGGGACCTGGACGGGATCGCTGTATTACCGTGCCCTGCCGGCCGCCCTGACCGCCGTGATGGCCGCGACCCCGAGTCCGGCCCGGGTCGGAACCTGGGCGCAGGTCGTCCTGACGGTCTCGAATTCCGGGAGTCTGGCGACGGGCGTGGTGCCCTCTGTCGTGGTCAACAGCGGAGCGCCCCTGGTGACCCTCATCAGCGGGCCCGTTCCTGCCGGACCGCTCTCCGTCCCGTTGGGGGCGTCGCAATCCTTCACCTGGACCTGGAGCATCAATGGGGTCGGTACCGTGCGGTTCACGGCCACGGCCCAGGGGACGGACGCAGCCGCCGGGGGAGCCGCCCTGGCCGCTGCGTCGGTGAATCTGCCTACCACGTCATTGGGGGGCAGTCTCGCCGTGTCGCCCAATCCGGCGGGGGCCGGGGCGGTGATCTCCGTCGTCCTGACCGCGACGAATTACGGAAGCGCCAACGTGACCGGGGCGACGCCCCAGGCCTGGGTGACCTCCGGGGCCGCGAATCTGGCCTTCCTTTCCGGCCCGGTTCCGGCGGGGCCCTTGATGATTGGTCCATCTGCCGGCCAGTCGTTTACCTGGACCTGGAGCGTGACCGCTCCGTGTGCAGCCTATGGCTTCACGGCCACCATGACGGGCATCGATGCGGGCGCCAGCCAGCCCGTCAGTGTCAGCGGGACTGTCGCGGGCGCCAGTCAGGGGGATGCCTGGGATCCGGGTGACAACTCCGGGGCGGGGGGCACCGTGCTGGCCCCGACCGCAGTGTTCCAGTCCCATGGGCCGCATGCCGTCTGTCCGGCGGACAATTACGACTGGTTCCGCATCCCGTTGCTTGCGGGGGCGCTCTATCATTTTGACACCGTGGGTGGGGCCGGGGACAACTACGGCCAGTTGTACAGCGATGCCGCGGGAACGATTCAGGTGGCCTACGATGACGATGCGGGCGGCGGCGCCCAGTTCTCCTTTGACTTCCCGGCGGCCCTGACCCAGACCTATTACCTGCGAATCAGGCCGTATACCGTTGGCAGTGGCAGTTGGTCGGGATTCCTTAATTATAGCGGCGTCCCGGCGGCCCTGACCTCAATCCTCACCGCCTCACCTTCGCCAGCCCGGACCGGCGACTGGGCGCAGGTCATCCTGACGGTGACGAATTCGGGTGGCCGGGCAACCGGCGTGACGCCCTTGATTGGCATCAACAGTGGCGGATCCCTTGTGTCCTGGGTGTCCGGACCGGTCCCCTCCGGCCCGGTGACGCTGGACCAGGGTGGCGTCCAGTCCTTTACCTGGACCTACAGCGTCAATGGTGGGGGAGCCGTCCGGCTGACCGCGACGGCAGCGGGGACGGATGTCCTGACGGCCGGTCCCGTTCTGGGGCCGGCCTCGGTCACCCTCGTCGCGACTCCGCTTGCCGCGGTGTTGTCCCTGACGCCCCGCACCGCTCCGATCGGGAGCTGGGTTCAGGTGGTGCTGTCAGTCACCAATCAGGGGACCGCCAACGTCACCGCCGTCACCGCACTGGCAGCTATCGACCCGTCAGCAGGGGTTGCGGAACTCATCGCGGGCCCCTTCCCGCCCGGCCCGCTCATGCTTGCGGGCGGAGCCAGCCAATTCTTCACCTGGACCTACAGCATCAGCGGTGCCGGCGGGGTGACGTATTCCGCGACCGCCTTCGGGACCGATACCGGTTCGGGGTTCGCCGTGAGTGCCTCGGACAGCCGGGCGGGCCAGGCGCGAAGCGTCCTGTTCTACGGTCCGACCTCCGGCGGACTGGCCGCCGTCACGCCGGGGATCGTGGCCACCGTCTGGGATGCAGCGACCTGGCTGACCAAGACGACGCCCGAGTTCGCCGCCTTTGATGCCATCGTTTTCGGGGACCAGCCGGCATGCTCCGGAACGACGGCGTACTGGACCGAGGCGGTCATGAACCGTAATACGTGGTCGGCGGCGGTCACCGGCAATGTCATCCTGTTGAGCCTGGATCCCGACTGGCACGTCAAACCCCTGCTCGTCGAGCAGTCCGTTCTCTTTGCATCGGCGGGAACTGGCACCGGCCTCTATCTGGCGACGGGGTGTGCGTACGATGGTGCCAGCAATGCGCTGATTGAGATTCTGCAGGGCATCGGGAGTTTCCGGGTCACCGATGACGGCAGTTGCCCGGCCACCAGCCACCGGGTCGGCTCCCATCCGGCGCTCAATGCCGTCGACGATGCTTACCTCTCGTTCGGATGCGCAGCCCATTCGGGGTTTGTTTCCTGGCCGGGCAATTTCACACCCATTTGCATGGTGACCGATTCCACCCTGCGCCCGTACACGGCCTGCGACGGATCCACGGGGTTGGTGACGATCCTGGGAACGGGTCTCACCCTGCCGCCCCGGCTGGACAAGACGGCGTCAACCGCCGCGGCCGTTACGGTCGGCTCCGTCATCACCTACACCCTGCAATGGTCCAACCTGACCACGGTCACCGCGGCC
>JAHFSL010000362.1 GCA_023265785.1 Candidatus Coatesiibacteriota bacterium
TACACACCGGAAACCCTTCCCATGCCGACCGCGGGGCCGGCGGTGGGCGAGGCCCTGCGCGGCATGCTGGGGCAGGCGGGGATCGAATACCATCCCCGGCACACCGTGGCGGCGGTGGATGCGCGGGCGCAAACGCTCACCTTCGCGGAGGGTGCGACGGCCGCCTACGACCTGCTGATCGGCGTGCCTCCCCACCGCGCGCCCGCCGTCATCCGCGATTCGGGGTTGGCCGGGCCGAAAGGCTGGATCGCGGTGGACCGGGCCACCATGGCCACCGCCCATCCGGGCATCTACGCGGTGGGCGACGCCACCGGGATTCCGCTGGACGGGGGATTCATGCTCCCCAAGGCCGGCGTGTTCGCGCATCACCAGGCCGAGGTGGCGGTGGCGAACATCCTGGCCGAACTGGACGGGCGTCCGCCGGCCGCGCGGTTCGATGGTCACGGCTGGTGCGCGATCGAAACCGGGGGCGGGAAGGCGGGATTCGGGTCCGGGGACTTCTACGCGGCCGGCGGGCCGCGGGTGAACCTCTACCGCCCGGCCCGGTGGTGGCACTGGGCGAAGGTCCTGTTCGAGCGCTGGTGGCTGTGGCGTTGGTTTTGACCGCGGGACGCGTGACCCTGCTGGTGATCCTGAACCGCAAGCCTTACGACGGGACCGACGTGACCTGGAACGCCCTCCGGCTGGTGCGGCAGGCGCTCGAGGATGGGCTGGCGGTGCGGGTGTTCCTCATGAACGACTCGGTGGAACTGGCGAAGGATGGCCTGGCGCCCCATGCCGATTACGACCTCCAGCGGATGTTGTTCGAGGCCGTGGCGGCGGGGGCGGAGGCCAAGCTCTGCAAAACCTGCATCGGCCGGTGCGGTCTCACCGACGGCGTCCTGCGCCGCGAGGTCAGGATCGGCACCATGCCGGAACTCTCCGCGTGGGTGCAAACCTCCGACAAGATCGTCTCGTTCTAACTTCGTGCCGGCCGGTCAGCGGGCGAGGGCGAGGAGGGCGTCCGCCTCCCGCGCGTCGGCCACCTCGGTGGCCAGCAGGAGGCCGCGCCCACCGCACTCCTTGAGCAACACGGGGACATCGCGGGGGGTGACCCCGTTGTTCAAGATCAGCCGCTTGCCCGCGGCCAGGATCTTCCGGTAGAGCGGGAACCACCGCGGATCGCCTGATTGCGGGGCGGAAGCCCCGGGGACCCACTGGATGGCTTTCAGTTCGGGGATGGCGAGGAGCAGGTCGAGGTGCGGTACCTGTCCCGGGCCGTCCCAGTGGTAGACGGGATCGTCCAGCCGCCGGCACTGGTCGCGCAGAACCGGGACCACGAGCCGGGCCGTCATGGCCGGGGAGAGCATCGCGCAGAAGTCGCACTGGAGCGGGTACCAGCGCCGCGCGCTCCACAGCCCCATCCAGGCGGCGCGGCCGTGCTGGCCGCGGGCGCCCAGCAGGCCGTCGAGTTCGTTGTAACAGGCGTGCCAGGGTCCCAGCAGGTGCCGCGAGGCCTGGAGGATCCGGTCGGGGGCCTCCAGGCAGTCCTCGAGCAGGCGGTCGGTCGTGCGCAGGGAGGCGAGCACGTCGAGCACCCCGCCCAGGTCCGTGGTCCCCACCTCGTACCGGCCGGCGGCGTGCCGCGCGAGCCGGTCGGCCAGCCGTCGGGTGCGGAGCCACCACGGCGCGTCGTGGCGCAGGCGCAGCCGCGCGATGGCCTCCCAGCCCAACGGGGCGGGCAGTTCGAACCAGGAGGTGCCGGTCCGGAAGTCCAGGTGGCCGGTGAGGTAGGCGGCGAGGACCCCGGGCCCCAGGTTGAGCCAGACCTGGGGCACCGCGTCGCCGAAATACATCCGGGACGCGAGGTGGGCGTCGAGCACGGCGAGCAGGGGGGCGGGATCGGCCTGCGGGTCGTCGCGGGTCGCGTCCAGCCAGCGCATGGTGAACCACCAGGGGTCGGTCCCCGCCCACCCGGGGTGGACCGGGGGCGGCCCGGGCCGGGTCCCTTCCAATTGCAGGAGGGGCCCGGCGCGCTCGTCCGACCACCACCGGGTGAATCGTTCGCGGTAGGGAAACCGCCCGCCGGGAAACCCCGCGGCGGCGGCTGGGGAATTTCCCATCACCCCATTCTCGTCCCCGCGCTCCGGGCGAAAGTCTGACCGCGGTCAGTGAATCCGGTCCCGGCGGGTGCCACGCTGGAACCCGAGGACATGACGTGGATCATCCGAACGGCTCCTCCACCCCCCGCCGGTTCCTGGGACTGGACCTCGGCGCCGAGACGATCAAGGCCGTCGAGGTGACCGTGACCGGCGGCGCCGCGCGGGTGACGGGGCGCCGGCTGGTGGAGCATCACAAGGACCCCGCGGCGGCGCTGGGCGCCGCGCTGGACGGGTTCGTCTGGGACGGGTTGGCCGGCGCCGCCGCGTGCGGCCGGCTGGCCCGGCTCGTGGCGCTTCCGGCCGTGCCCACCAAGCAGGCGCAGGCGGCCGGCTGGCGGCACCGCAACGGGGACGGGCCCGCCACGGTGGTCTCCATCGGCAGTCACGGGTTCTCGGTCCTCGAATTGCGCCCCGGCGGCGCCGAGGTCCTGCGCGAGAACAGCCGGTGCTCGCAGGGGACCGGCAACTTCCTGCGCCAGCTCGTGGAGCGGCTCGGGCTGGATCTGGAGGCGGCCTGCAGGCTGGCCGAGCACGAGGAGAAACCCGCACCGCTCTCGGGCCGGTGCCCGGTCATCCTCAAGACCGACATGACCCACCTGGCCAACCGCGGCGAGGACCGGGGCCGGATCATCGCGGGGCTGATTGACGCGGTCTGCCAGAACGTCCAGGTCCTCGTGAAGCCCGGGATCAGCCCGTCCCCGGTGGGATTGGTGGGGGGCGTGGCGCGGTCGGGCCGGGTCCGCGAGAATTTCCGGAAGTTCCTCGCCAAACACGGGATGGCGTGGGTGGAGCAGGACCCCGAGGAGGCCGTGTACGCCGAGGCGCTTGGGTGCGCCCTGCTCGCCTCGGCCGCGCCCGCCGCCGTACCCGCGCGCGATGCCCTGCTCGCCGCCGCCCGGCCGCGCGCCTATGACGCCCTGCCCGCGCTCGCCGCCTCCCTCCCTCGCGTCCGGCGGATGAGCCTCCCAGTTGCGCGGGGCCTGTCCGGTGAAGGTGCGCGGGTGGCCGGGGGAGGGGCGACGACCGTTGAGGGGTCGGGGTTACGGTCGGCGACCCTCCACCGGACAGGACCCGCGCAGCAAGCATCCGTAGTCCTTGGTCTCGACATCGGGTCCACGGGCTCCAAGGCGGTGGCGGTGGACGCGGCGACGAAGGAGATCCGGTGGGAGGGCTATGTACCCACCGGGGGCCAGCCGGTGGCGGCGGCGCAGGCGCTGGTGCGGCAATTCACGGAAGGGCCCGCGGCCGCCTGTCCGGTGCTCACCGTCGGCGTGACGGGAAGCGGCCGCGAGATCGTGTCCTCGCTGGGCAAGACCTGCTGGGGAGTCGACCGTGTGTACATCCTGAACGAGATCGCCGCGCATGCCGAGGGCGCCCTGCACTA
>JAHFSL010000363.1 GCA_023265785.1 Candidatus Coatesiibacteriota bacterium
GCGGGACGGGCTCCTCGACGACATGGACCGGCGTCGGCATGCGGTACTCTACCGCGATCCGGTGGGAGACCGCGAGGTCGCCGAAGGGCTGGTAGGCGTAGTCCACGGACCAGCGGTCGAGTTTCAGGCCCAGCCCCACCGTGGCACCGCGCAGGCCGCCGCTGACCTGCTCCTGACCATTCAATTTGTAGCCGGCGCGCAGGGCCAGCATGGGCAGGAGCCGGAATTCCCCCCCCAGGGAGCCTGACATGATCCGCCCCACGGTCTCGTATTCGAGATCCACCGCCACCCGGCCGCGTGCTCCCGTGTAGGCGGACCCCAGCCGGAGGGTTTCGGGCAGGCCGGAGTCCTCGGTCAGCCGTCCGGCATGCAACCAGGCCCAGCCCGCCGTGAAATTCTGGGTGAGGGGCACGAGACTCCCGAGATTGATGCCAAGGAGGGCATCCGCGTAGGCCTCCTGGACGACTTCGATCCCGACCCCCGTCCAGCCCTTCCCCCCGAGCCAGGGCGGATTCCTCATGGCCCAGGATTGGGTGAAGGCGCCGTCCATCAGGAAGGCTTTTCCGGTCTCGGCCCCCGTCGTGTCGCGATAAGTGAGGTCGCCGTAGGTGATGGTCTCCAGGCTTGCTCCGGCCACCAGCGATCCCACCGGCGCGGCCACGGCCAGGTAGCTCACGGTCGTGCCCAGCCCCGCCGCGTCGAACTGGCCCAGGACGGCCAGCGCCCCGATCTGCCCCAGCCCACCCGGGTTCCAGATCTGGGCCGAGGGGTCGTCCGCCACCGCCGTGAACGCCTCGCCCATGCCGGTGGCGCGTGCGCCGGCGCCCCGGGCCAGGAACGACCCGCGGACCTGGCCGGCTTTGGTAGTGTCCAGCCCGCCGAAGACGGCGGCCCGGGCCGGCGCGCCCGGGGCGAGGAAGAGCAGGATGCCCGGGAGCATGAGCAGCCGTCGTCCCGTCATCGCTTGACCCTCACCATCACCGGCGCCAGGACGCGCTGGCCGCCACCGGTCAGCCAGATCCGGGCGCGCAAGGCGTAGATTCCCGGCTCCCAACTCAGAACGCCGGACAATGGCAATTGGGCATCGGCCCCCGGCGCCACATGCCACCAGGTCTCGGTCGCCACGCGTTGCCGCGCCGCGTTATAGACTTCGAGGTCCACCCGGTCCACCGGGGCGTCGAGCTTGACCGCCACCGTGAACGTATTGCCCGTCACCGGGTTCGGGAAGGCCGCGAGCGCCTCGGTAAACTTTGGCGCGACCATGAGAGTCCACGAGCTGGATGCTGAAACGACTTCGCCCGTTGAGGCGCGATGTGCCGTCACCACCGCGGACACCAGCGTGGACCCCGCCCTGAGCGCCTTGAGATTGAACCCATAGAGCGACGAGGGACTTTCAAGTGAGTACGCAGATTGCTTATTGGCAGGAAAGAAAGCCACGCTTCCATCCGAGGAAGTCAGGACGACATCAATGTTATTCACAGGTTCACCGCCGCCAATGTTGGCGACGCGCACACCGACCCACCCATCATCACCCTCTTTCCAGCCTGACCAGGAAGACACTTCGACGCTCAAATTGGCACCGGGCCGAATGACGGCATACGGATTGAGTCGCTTGATGAGGGGAATTCCCGAAATCGCATCCACGCCAGTCAGCGTCAGACTCATCAACGAAGTTGTAACGGCTCCAGGGGATCCCGCCTGGCTCCAGGTCCACGAAAAGGCGGTGGAGCCCCCTGGAGGAACACTCACAGGTCCGGCCGGGATCGGACCTGCAACCGGCACCAGATAGGAAGTGCCGCTCACCACCGACATGTCAGGGATGAGCGTCGAAGCCGTCGCTCCGCCATTGTTGTAGACCGTGAGAACGGTGGTGAGAAAATCACCGGAATAGCCAAGGAAATATGAACCACTCCACGAGCCCCACCCTGCGCTTAAGGTGGCCGTCAAATTCGCCGCCCCGGACGGCGTGGCCGAGGCGGTCCCGGCGGCGGCCAGCGGCGATCCGGTCCAGGCATCGGTCCCGGTCGCGGAGCCGGTAAATTCCACGAACCCGGCGCCCACCACCGACCAGGTCCAGGAGAAGGTCTGGGCGCCGCCCGGCAGAAGAATGACGGACCCCGCCGGAGACGGCCCGTTGACGACGACGAGTAAGGAGCCGCCACGGTTCATCCGGAGCGCCGGCGCCACCCCATTGGCGTTGACCCCGCCCGTGTTGGTGACGGTCAGAGCAACGGTGATCCACTGGCCCGTGACCACGGGCTGGGGCGAGATCGCGAGTGCGGCCGCCAGCACCGCCACGGGACCCGGAGCCGCCACGGTCACCGCCGCCGAAGTGAACGTCGTCAGCACCCGCCCGTTCCCCGCATCGGTCCCGACCGCCGTGGCCGTGAGGTCAATCGCCCCGATGGCGGTCACGGTCCACGACCAGGTGAAACTCGCCGCCAACCCGGCCCCGATCGTCACGGTTCCCACCGGCGACGCAAACATGGTCAGGCGGGCCGCACCCACATTGATCTGAAGCGTGGGGAGAACTCCCGTCAGCGCCGCCGCACCCGAGTTGGTGACGGTCAGGACCGCATCCAACCGTTGGCCCGCCACCGGCGTGCCCGGAGTCAACGCGAGGGACGAGGCGACCAGTTCCTGGTACCGGACCGTGCCGGCCCAGTCGCCGCCTGCCACGGGCGTCCGCACCTTGAGGAAGTAGGTGGCCGTTGCCGCGGGGGTGGCGTCCACCCGGAATTCGAGCCCGCCCGCGCCATCGTCATCCGCGGCCACCGACTGGGTGCCAGCGGCATCGGCAAAGAGTTCCCCGAACCCATCGCCGGTGAGTCCCGCCGACTCAAACCGGTAGGCGCGTCCGGCGAGCAGGGCGACCCGGTACCAGTCCTCCGTGTCGGTGGCGCCCAGGCTGTGCGGCCCGTGCCCGGCCACGGCCGGTCCCGGTGTAAGGATCGACCCTCCCCCCGCCAGGTCATCGGCCGGATCCCAGGCATCACCCTTGAGCGTCAACCCGGCCGCGCCGGATGCCGCCACCGGCCCGGCCGTCAGCGCGTCCGTTCCGGCCGCCGTGCCGGAGAACGACAGCATGCCACTGCCGTCCACGCTCCAGGTCCACATGAAGGTCTGCGCCGCCGCTGGGACCAGCGTCACCGGCCCCGCCGGCACGGGGCCGCTCACGAGCCGCACCCGGCCGGATCCCTGAGACGCCTCCAGCGCGGGCAACACGCCTGCCGCATTCACGCCGCCGGTGTTGGTGACGGTCAACGCAACCGTGATCCACTGCCCGGTGATCGCCGGTGAGGGGCCCGCGGCCAGCGACACCGCCAGCCGCGCCGGCACCAGGGCAGCCGCTGCGGCGGACCCGGCCGCAAGCACGGGAGCGCCCGTCTGGTCAGCCGTCCCGGTCGCGGTTGCCGTCAGCGCGATCACACCCGCCCCGTTCACGGAGTAGGTCCAGGTGAAGGACGCCGAGGCCCCCGGGGCCAGCGACCCCAGCGCGGCCGGGCCCGATTGGAGGCC
>JAHFSL010000364.1 GCA_023265785.1 Candidatus Coatesiibacteriota bacterium
CCTGGCTCCTGCCGGCAGGGGGCGACCGGGCGGCCCGGCTCCTGCACGCGGCGTGCGGCCTCTTCGTGGCGTGGGCGGCCCGCGACGCCCTGCGTCGTTGGCTGGCGGGGCGCGATGCGATGGTCCTCGCGTGCGCCCTCTACCTCACGCCGTTCATCGGCATCCTCTCGGCGCGCTCGTACATTGACCTGGGGCTCACGTTCTACGCGGCGCTGATTCTTTTGGCGCCCTGGGGCTCATGGGCGCAGGGCGCGCTGGTCGGGCTGGCCATCGGGACCAAATACCTCGGCGGATTCCTGCTGGCGGGGTGCGTGGGCGCACTGGCCTTGGCGGGGGCGTGGCGGGGCATCGCGCGGGTGGGGGCGGGAGCCGTGCTGGCGGGGGGATGGTGGGGAGTCCGCAACTGGCTCAACACCGGGAATCCCGTGTACCCTTTCGCCTGGGCCGCTCTGGGCGGACTGGGGTGGGACGGGCACAGCGCCGCGGAGTACGGGGCCGAACTGGCCAGTTACGGCGCCGTCGCGGGCCGGGTGGGCCACGGGGCGATTCCCTGGGACGCGCTCGTGCACGACCATGGCGCCCTGGATGACGGCTCGCTGGGGCCGCTCTGGCTGGTGCTGGCCGGCCTGGCCGTGACCGTGCCGCGGGATGCCCGCGGTCCGGGGCTTCCGGCCCGGCTTGCGGCGGTGACCTGGTGCCTGTGGCTCGCGTCGCCGCGTCAGGTCCGGTACGCGCTGATGCTCCTGCCGCCCACGCTTGCCGCCGCGGCCCCGCTCCTCCGCCGCGCCCACGCCCGGTGGCCCGCCGGGTTCGGCGCGGCCGCGGCGGCGCTCCCGCTGGTGCTCGCCGCCCAACTCGTGATTTCCTTCTCGGCGCTCTATGTCTGGGTCAACCCGGTGTATGTCGTGCTGGGGATGGACACGCCGGAGAATTACCTGGCCCACATCGTCGAGCCGCGTGATGAGATGACGGGTCGGTCGAATTACCTCGCGCTCGCGGCATGGCTTCCCGGCACGGGCCGGGGCGGGGCGCGGACCTACATGCTGGGCGATGCGAAGGTGTATTACCTGCCGGGCCGTTGGGCGGTGAATGCCCTCTTCAACCCGCCGCTGTTGAAGCGGGTCGTTGCGGCGTCCCGCGACGGGGCCGGCGCGGCGCGGCGCCTGCGCCAGCGGGGAATCGGCTGTGTGCTCTACAACACCGGCGGGTCCATGCACATCGAATACACCCACCACCTGTTCGCGTGGAGCGCGCGGGAGTTTGCGGTGGTGGAGGATATGTTCCGCACGCACTTCAGGCCCATCGGAACGCGGTTCACCTCGGTCGGGGAGCCGCAGTACCTCCTCTACCGCGTTGAGGCGGGAGCGCCGGCGGGCGGGGCCTGGCCGGAGGCGCCGTACCTGCCCGGGGTGGACACCCGGCTGGCCGGGGTCGAGGATGCCGCCCAGCACGGCCGGCTCGCGGAAGCCCGGGCCCGCGCCGCCGCGCTCCGTCATGACTTTCCGGGGTCGCACTGGCTCACCGGGCGGTTGACAGCCGCCCTGCGTGCTTCCGTACACTAGGCCCATGGGTGACGGCGCGTTTGAATTGGAAGGGGTGGCCAAGACCTACACGGTGTGGCGGCACCTGCGCCGGATTCCGGTCCGGGGCGTTACGGATCTCACGCTGTCGGTGCCCCGGGGCATCATCTTCGGGTTGCTGGGACTCAACGGGGCGGGGAAAACGACCACCATGAAACTGCTGGTGGGGCTCATGCGACCGGACCGGGGCCGGGTGCGGGTCCTGGGCGATTCCATCGAGCGCGCCGGGGTCCGGGCCCGCATCGGCTTCCTTCCTGAATTCCCCTACCTGCCGCTGCAATTGCGGGCGCCGGAGCTCTTGGGTCATTACGGGCGGATGAGCGGACTGGGGGGTCGCCACCTGGAGGACCGGATCGCCCGGTCGCTGGAGACCGTCGGTCTGGACCCCGGCCGGGCCGAACCCCTCCGAACCTTTTCCAAGGGCCAACTCCAGCGGGTGGCGATGGCGCAGGTCCTTCTTCATGAGCCCGAGGTAATCTGCGCGGATGAGCCCATGTCGGGACTGGATCCCGAGGGGGTCCACGCGATGCGCGAACTCCTCCTGCGCCTGCGGGCGGCCGGGCTGACGATCCTGATCAACTCCCACCAGATCGCCGAGGTGGAGCGGATCTGTGACCGCGTCGGCATGATGGCAGAGGGCCGGCTGGTCCGCGAGGGCGAGGTGGCCAGCATGGTCGCGGGGGGGCGGCGGCTCGAGGAGGTCCTGCTGGAAACCGTTCGGGGCGGGGTCGGCCATGCGCACTGACCGGGCGCTGACCCGGTACATCCTGGCCCTGCTTCTCCGCAGCCGGGTGGTGGCCCTCCTGGCGGCTGGGGGCGGGCTCTATCTCGCCACCGCCCTGGTGCTGACGGAGCTCACGCCGGGAACCGAGCGGCGTACCTTTTTCGACCTGGCCTATCTTGGGCTCGAGTGGCTCGCCGTCCTGGTGCCCGTCCTGGGCTCCACCGTGCTCCAGGTGCAGGAGTTCGACCAGCGCACGCTGTGGCTGGTGTTGGTCCGGCCCCCGACCCGTGGGGGGTATGCCCGGGCGCGGGTCCTGGCCGTGGCGGCGGCATCCTGGGTGGTCCTGGGGCCCGTGGCCCTCGGGCTGGCGGTCCTGACGACCGCCATGCGTGGCTGGCCGGAGCCGTCCTTCCTGCCGGTCGTCCTGGCCTGCGCGCTGGAATCGCTCGTGGTGGCGGCACTGGCCTGCCTGTGGACCTTTGCCACGACGTCGTACCTGACGGCGTTCCTCGTGCAGTGCGGCACCGTGGCGGTGGGATACGCCTCGCCGCTCCTGCCCGCGCTGGCCCAGCGCGTGCCGCTGGCCGCGCTCAAGGGGCCGATTCTCGCGCTGTACTGGGTGGCGCCACACCTGGCCGGATTCGCGGTGCGGGAATTCACCGTCGCGCCCGAGGGGTGGTATCTGGCCTGGCTGACGGGCTACGCCGTGTGTTATGCGGCGGTGATCGGAAGCGTGGCGGCGCTGGTGGCGTCGCGCCGCGAGCCGTGACGGAAGGCGTCCTGGCGCGCCACGCGGCGGTGGCCGCCCTGTTGCTGGCGGCGGCGCTGTTCTGCGGGGGTCGGGTCGACACCCGGTTCGCCGCGCTCCGCCTGCCGCATGCAGGGGACCGCCCGTCGTTGGAGGCGCGCCTTGCCGCGGCCGGGGCCGTTCGCCGCGCGGGAGCCGACCGGCGCTGGATGGACCTCCTGCAATACTGCGGCGACCGTTCGTTCCACCTGGACCACGGCGACCGGCTGGCGGCACTCGCCGGGCGGATCACCGACCTCGACCCCACCTTCGTCCCGGCCTATGTCTTTGCGGGATCCATGCTGATGTGGACCGCAGGTCGGCCGCGCGAATCGGTGGCCCTGCTCGAGAAGGGCATCCGGCTCAATCCGCGCTCGGTGAAATTGAAGTACTATCTGGCGGCCTTCACCTACTACCAACTCAAG
>JAHFSL010000365.1 GCA_023265785.1 Candidatus Coatesiibacteriota bacterium
GTTTGGGCCGCCGATGACCGGTCCTTCGCTTGGCAGG
Source organism: Candidatus Coatesiibacteriota bacterium (assembly GCA_023265785.1). Lineage (GTDB taxonomy): Bacteria > Oederibacteriota > CAKKQC01 > CAKKQC01 > CAKKQC01 > JAHFSL01. The sequence goes on from JAHFSL010000365.1 coordinate 38, forward strand.
CCGACGAGGCGCTGAAGGCCGGGGCGGCCGGCATCTATGTCTGGAACCTGGCGTACCCGCATCCCGGGTACTGGAAGACCGTGAGGAAGATCCGGGGAAGAAAATAGCCTTGCCGGGCCTTCCGAAGAGGTTTTTCCGCGGGCAGCGCGGGCTTGAGGCGGCATATCTTCGGGAGACCGACCCCATCCGACAATCCGGATTCGGTGGCGGTGCGGCGCGGTGGAAGAGGGAGCGGGGAATCATCCTGCGGGCAGTCCCAAGAGGGGGCGACTTCCTCGATGTCGGGTGTGCCAACGGCTAGCTGAATGTCGGTTGGGAACTCGAGCGCCAGGGACTTCCCGTTTCCGGCTCGGCCCGGTGTGGCCGCCTCCCGATCGTCGCCCTGGCATGGATTGACAGGGAGGGCTGAAGCAGGACCGAACGAGTGTTTGCAGTGGGCTCGCCGGATGAGTTATACTCCAGGTATGAAAACGGCAATCTCGCTTCCCGATGAAGTCTTCCATCAGGCGGATCGGCTGGCGCGGCGGCTCAAGAAATCCCGGAGCATGCTCTACCGGGAGGCGGTTGCCGAATATGTCGTGCGGCATGATCCGGATTCCGTGACCCAGGCGATGAACCGGGTTGCCGCGCAGGTGAAGGGTCGTGCCGATCCTTTCGTGGGAGTCGCCGCCCGCAGGATTCTTGAACGCACCGAGTGGTAATCGCCCAGGGCGAAATCTGGTGGGCTGACCTCCCGGCCCCTATGGGATCCGGGCCGGGGTTCCGCCGACCGGTGGTCGTCCTGCAAGGCAATGCCCTCAATCGGAGCAAAGTGGCCACGATCGTCTGTGTCCCCCTCACCAGCAACCTGAAATGGGCCCAGGCTCCGGGCAATCTTCTGTTGACGGCAGGTGAAAGCGGCCTTGCCAAGGATTCCGTCGCAAATGTCTCGCAACTCCTGACCGTGGATCGTGCCCTCTTGCGGGAGCGGGCGGGCAAGGTGACTCCGGAACAACTCCAGCACCTCTTTGCTGGAATTGACCTCGTCCTCGGGCGGTAGGGAGGGACGGGCGGGAGTTAGGCCGTGCGGAGTGAGCGGAAGACGACCGTGCCGGTGCCGGCGGGGGTGGCGCCGCGCAGGGTGAGCTCGATGCGGCGGGCGGACCGGCGGGTGGCGTCATCGAGCCAGCCGCCGTCGAGCCGGAACCGGAGTGAGGCCGCGCCGGGCGGCAGGGGCTGGAAGGGGGCACGACAGCGGCGGACGGGCCCGTCCAGGGCGATGGCGAATGTGAGGGCTTCGCCCTCTGCCACGAGAGCCTCCACTTCGAGCGCGGCGATTCGCGCGAGGTCCCAGGCCGGGTCGAGCGGGGCAAAGATCTGCGGCTGAATGCAGGACCGGGTATCAAATGAGACCGCGAGCCCGCCGTCCGGCGCGGCGCCCACCCGGATGGCGTCATTCCACGGGTACCACAGCACTCCGCTGTTCCAGTCCTCGAGCACCACGGGACCGGTGGCCGTGGTGAGCCGGATCGGGCCGACGGTCACCGCGGCCGGACCGGCGTCACGGGGGACATCCAGGGTCAGCGTGATATCCGTGGCGTTCGCCCGCAGGGCGGGCACCAGGCCATCCAAGACGATGTTCAGGTCGTGGGCTCCAGGTGAAAGGGAAGCGGGTCGGGAGGCCCACTCGAGGTTGCCGGGCCCGGTCAGCCCGACCAGCAGGGCCAACCCCACGGGAGCATCGGACGGAACCCGGACCGACAGGGAGAGCGCGGTCGCCTGGCCGAGGTCTCGGCCGGGCCGGAGCGAGCCGGAGAGGATCGGTGAGGCATACCGGCGGCCGTTGAAATGGAGTGTGGCCTCGCCCGGTTTGGCACGGACCTCAACCGACTGGTCCCAGGTGGTCCAGGTGATTCCGGACGTCCATTGCTCCAGTTGCGTTCCGGACACCACCTGCCGCATGGGAGTCACCGGAACGGGCGGGGGCGCTGGCCGCAGAACCTCGACCGTTGCGGTTGGGCCGGCCACGGTTCCCAGCAGGGCATGATGAAACCCGCCCTGCTGGGGACCGGCATACAGCTTGGCGCCGCCGCCCGCCGCATGGAAATAGTTCACGCCGTCCACATCCTGGTGGCAGAAAACATGTTCGTGCCCGCTGAAGACGCCGCGAATCCGGCCGCGGTGGCGGATGAAGAGGGCATGGAGCCGGTCACGACCGGCCGGATCCACATCGAGAGAATCCCCGATGTGCCCGACTACGGGGAACAGCGGCCGGTGGACAAAGATGAAGACATGGGGCGGGCCGGGATCGACCATCCGGACTTCCAGCCAGGCCATCTGGTCGGCATCCAGCCGGCCCGGATCCGACTCACAGTCCAGGACGATGAACCGGGCGTCGCCCGCGTCCCAGCAGAAGTGCGGTTCCCCGAACATCGTGCGCCACAACGCCCGGCTCGGCTCGTCGAAACAGTCATGGTTGCCGGGCACCTGCACGGTGGGGCAGGCGAGCCCAGCCAGCCCGCCCCGGTAGGCGGCCCACTTGCGCCGGAGCGTCTCGCCATCGCTGGTCTCGGAGTAGATGGCGTCCCCCACCATGACGACGAAGTCCGGCGCGGCCTCCCGGATGGTGCCAACCACGCCCAGGAAGGAGGGCTCGGGCTCGAACAGGTAAACCTGGTTATCGCCAAAAATCGCGAACCGGATGGGCCGGCCCGCGGGGACCTGCGGCAGGACCTGGTTCATGCCCGGACGGGGCGGCCAATCACCCGCACTGCGAGGACCAGCAGGAGCATCCCCACCGGCAGACAGACCCACCAGGGAACGCCCAGCGAGGAGGGCAGGGTGCCCGCCGCCACGGTGATGAGGGCGGCGAGCACGGCGTAGGGCACCTGGGTCCGAAAGTGCTCGTAGAGGGGGCACTTGGAGGAGAGCGCGGCGAGGATCGTGGTGTCCGAGATGAGGCCGCAGTGGTCGCCGAAGACCGCGCCGGCGAGCACGGCGGCGATGGTGAGCATGAGGTGGTCTTGCATCGCCGCGGGGGCCAGCCCCGCCGCGGTCACGCTGGCGTAGGCCAGCGGGACGGCCACCGGCATCAGGACGGCCATCGTCCCCCACGAGGTGCCGGTCGCGAATGACATCACGCAGGCGATCAGGAACACCGCGGTGGACAGCATCCACGGCTTGGTGGCCGCGCCGAGCGTGGCCCCGACCCACGCGCCCGTCTTGAGGTCCCGGCACAGGTCGCCCAACGCCCAGGCAAGGATCAGAATCACCAGCGGGGGAAGCATGATGGAGGTCCCCTGGCCAATGGCGTGCAGGAGTGGCCGGCCGCGGAACCCACCGGGGCCCGCGGCCAGCGCCAGGGCGGCGAGGAGGGACGCCAGCGAGGCTGTCAGCATGGATTGGTAGGAGTCCGCCGCCCCGATGATCTCGCGCAGGCCCGCCCCGGCCAGCCGCCCGTCGGCGGCCAGTTTCGCCCGGCCGGTGGACAGCAGTTCCC
>JAHFSL010000366.1 GCA_023265785.1 Candidatus Coatesiibacteriota bacterium
TGGGGGCCGAGTGGCGGGCGACCCGGCTGGCCGTCCTGCGGGCCGGCGCGGGGGCGCGCCGGGAGGGACTCGCCGCAGGCTGGTCTCCCGAACTGGCGGTCGGCATCGGGCTCGGAGTGGATCGGTGGGGACTGGACTATGCCACCACGCCACTGGGCGCGATGGGGGCGGCCCACCGGTTCACCTTCCGCGCCTCCTACTAGCCCGAAAGTCCCCTCAATTGGGCTCTTGGGGGTAGTTCCCCCCCTTGCGGGGTGCCCCGGACCGTGATTCTATTTGACAGGGCCGGGAAGGGCCGACGGACCCCCCGGGGGTCGCAGCGATCCTCCCCGGCTCCAAAGCAACCCTGACAAAACCATTGACAGGCCGATCAATAAACCGATTGAGTCTGATAAACTGACAAAAGGAGCCATGCGCGAACGCCGATGGGCAAAGACGTGATCTACACCATCAAGGAAGCCGCCCGGAAATTACACCTCCATGAACAGACTCTGCGGAACTGGGAGCGGGCGGGCATCATCAAGCTCCAGCGGTTCGGGAAGAACCGGTCCCGCCTGTTTCGCCCGCGCGATATCGAGATGTGCCGGATGATCCAGCGCTATTCGGGTCGCGGCATCAGCCTGCGCGGCGTCAAGGCGCTCCTCACGATGAACCGCCAGCTCCACGGGAGCCTCTCGTGATCAACCGCCTGTTCGACACCTCCGCCATGAACATTCTCACGAAGGCCCTGTCGGCCTCGGGCCTGACCCATCAGGTGATTGCCAACAACCTGGCCAATGTGGACACCCCGGGCTTCAAGCATTCCGAGGTCCTGTTCCAGTCCAGGCTGGCCGCCGCCCTTGCGGACCAGGCCGCGTCCGGGGACGGGCTCGAGGGCGCGCGGACCGATTCCCGGCACCTGGCGATCGGCGTGCCCGCCGACCCGTCCGAGGTCTCGCCGGAAGTCGTGGTGCGCGCGGAGACCACCCTGCGGCCGGACGGGAACAACGTGGACCTGGACTCCGAAATGGTCAAGCTCTCGGAAAACACGCTGATGTACCAGGCCCTGACCCAGTTGGTCCGGGGGAAGTTCTCGCAACTCCGCAATGTCATTACCGAAGGGAGGAAATAGGCATGCAAGTTTTCCGGTCGCTCGGCATTTCCGGGTCGGCGCTGACGGCGGAGCGGTTGCGCCTCGACGTCATTGCGAACAACCTCGCGAACGTCAACACCACCCGCACGCCGGGCGGCGGGCCCTACCGTCGCCAGATGACGGTGTTCGAGCCGCGTGGCGAGCAGGTCCAGTGGATGTACCCCGGCATCGAGCCGGACCCCACCGCCCGCGGGCGGGGGGTCCGGGTGGCCGGGGTGGTCGGCGATACGGCGCCGTTCCGAAAGGTCTATGATCCGGGGCACCCGGATGCGGACGCTTCCGGGTACGTGTCCATGCCGAACGTCAATACGGTGACCGAGATGGTGGACATGATGGCGGCGACGCGGGCCTATGAGGCCAACATCGCCGCGATTTCCGCCGCGCGCAGCATGGCCGAGCGGGCCCTCGACATCGGCCGGGTCTAGATGAACTTTTTGACTGCAACGAAGGAGGACTGACAGCATGGACATCAATCCGATTCGGCCCGGGGCGGAGTTTGCGGCGCAGGCCGCGGGATCCGCGCAACCTGCCGGCGACGCCGGTGGGGTGGCATTCAAGGATCTGCTGGCGGACGCCGTCGCGCAGGTCAATAACCTCCAGCAGGCGGCCGATGTGAAGGCCACCCAGCTGGCGGCGGGGAGCGGGGCGGTGGACGAGGTCATGATTGCCGTGCAGAAGGCCGACCTGGCCCTGCAGATGACCATGACAATCCGGAACAAACTGGTGGATGCGTACCAGGAAGTCTCCCGGATGCAGATCTGATGCGCGCCCGCCGCTAGGAGCAAACAGCCGTGCAGGAGTATCTCCAGCAACTCCTCGCCAGCCTGACGGAATTGTGGGCGAAACTGACGCCCGTCCAGAAGGGCCTGGTGACGGTGGTGCCGGTGGCGGTGTTCGTGGCGCTGGCCTTCCTCCTCGCCGCGGTCTCCCGGCCGCCCGAGGCCTACGGAACGCTGTTTGCCGACCTGCCACGGGAGGATGCCGCGGTGATTACCTCCCGGCTCAAGACCTCCGGTGTGCCCTATCGCCTCAAGGACGACGGGGGCACCATCGAGGTGCCGCTCAAGGATGTCTATGAGTTGCGCAACACCCTGGCCGGGCAGGGGCTCCCCAAGGGCCCGGGAGTCGGGTTCGAACTCTTTGACAAGACCCAGGTGCTGGGCACCACCGAGGCGCAACAGCGCGTGGCCTGGCAGAGGGCCCTGCAGGGGGAGTTGACCCGCACCATCATGGCGTTGACCGAGGTCAGGACGGCCCGGGTCAATCTGGCCGTCCCGCCACCCTCCCTGTACAGCGAGGCCCAGAAGGATGTCACGGCCTCGGTCCTGCTGGACATCAAGCGCGGCTACAAGCTCGAGCCCGAGCAGATCCGGGGCATCATCCACCTCGTCGCGATGGGCGTCGAGGGGCTGAAGCCCCAGAACGTCAAGGTGATGGATGCCACCGGCCGGGTGCTGTCCGACCTGGTGCGGGATGACCTGCTGGAGGAGGCGGAGGCCGCCGGCGGCAGTGCTTCTGCCTCCCTGTCGCGTCAGGCCAAGGTGACGCAGGGGCAACTGGCCGTTCAGCGTGGAATCGAGCGGGAGTTGGAGCGGCGGGTCGAGGAGATCCTGGGGAAAGTGCTCGGGGAAGGCCGGGCGGCCGCCAAGGTGACGGCCGAGCTCAACTTCGACCAGATCAAGACCACCAGCAAGCGGTACGAGCCCGTGGTGGGCACCGAGGGCATCATCCGGAGTTCGCAGAAGAAGGACGAGACGTATACGGGCGTGGGAGGGATTCCCGGAGGCGTGCCCGGTGTGGAGAGCAATATTCCCGGGTACCAGGCCGTGGTCGGCGGGAACCTGGCCTTTGCGAAGAAGGATGACATCCGGAACTACGAAGTGAACGAGCGGGTCGAGGAAGTCATCAAGGCGCCCGGTGCGGTCCGGCGGCTGACCGTTGCGGTGTTTGTGGACAACGTCCAGCCGCAACAGCACGCCGCCATCGAGCGGGCGGTCCGCGCCGCCTCGGGGCTGGACATGGCCCGTGGCGACGTGATTGCCGTCGAGAACCTGCCATTCGACAAGACGCTCATGGACCAGATGGCGGCGGAGCGCGAGGCGGTGGCGCGAAAGGAGCAGGAAACCATGTGGGTTGAGGTCGGAAAATATGCCACGATCGTCATCGTCGTCCTCCTGACGATGGTGTTCATCCGCGCCCTGGTGCGTCCGCGCATCGTGCGCGAGCGCATCCTGGTGGAGGTCGCGGGCGCGCCCGTGGTGGAGGAAGTCCAGGCCCCGCCGCCACCACCCCCGCCGCCGCCGCCGCCGTCCGAGGACATTTCCCCGCCGCCGCCCCTGCTCATTGAGCCGGAGCCGACGGCGGCCCTG
>JAHFSL010000367.1 GCA_023265785.1 Candidatus Coatesiibacteriota bacterium
CCCCTTGCGGGCCAGGGCCAGCAGGGCGGTGAGGTCGGTTTCGGAGAAGGGGGAGCGCTCGGCGGTTCCCTGGATCTCCACCAGCCGACCGGACGCCGTCATGACGATGTTCATGTCCACGTCCGCGCCGGAATCCTCGATGTACGGCAGGTCCAGCACCGCCTGGCCGCCGACGATCCCGACGGAGACGGCCGCAACGGGCTCCGCGAGGGGGTCCCGGGTGATCGCCCCGGCCTTGAGGAGTCCGCGGATGGCCAGGGCCAGCGCCACCCACCCGCCGGTGATCGCGGCCGTCCGGGTGCCGCCATCGGCCTGCAGGCAATCACAGTCCACGATGATGGTGCGCTCGCCGAGCGCCGCGAAGTCCGTGACGGACCGCAGGGCCCGGCCGATCAGCCGCTGGATCTCCTGGGTCCGTCCCTCGGGCCGGCCCCGGGTGATCTCCCGGGGCGTCCGCGTGGAGGTGGCGCGCGGGAGCATGCTGTACTCCGCGGTGACCCAGCCGCGCCCCTTTCCCTTGAGGAACGGCGGGACCTCCTCCTGAACGGACGCCGTGCACAGGACCCGGGTCATGCCGGCGGTGATCAGGGCACTGCCCTCGGCGAACGGGGCGGCCCCCGGTTCGATGGTCACGGGGCGGAGGTCATCGGGCTTCCGCCCGTCGGTGCGCATTCCGACCATCATACGCGGGTTTCAGAACCCCAGCGAGAGCGGGACCCGCTCGGAAGGGAAGGCAGACAGCCCCAGCCCGGCCGAGAACCGCCATTCGCCGCTGGCTGACCGTTGAACGGAACCCACCAGTTCCCAGCAATGCAAGTTGCGGGTCAAGGTGGCCGTCACCCAGGGAACCCGATGCGTTGAGATGTCCCATTGGCCTGCGGCGGTGGCCCGGATCCGGGCCCCGATGGGAAAGCCCACGCTCCCGTCCAGCGTGAAAATACGACGGACCCCCAGTCCGGCATCCTCGAAACTGCCCCCGTAGAGCGCCCGGGCGAGGCGGTAGTCGCGGCCCGTCGTCGTGGCCACGGGCAGGGCCAACCGGTTGTTGGTGTAGCGGGGCGCCAGGCGCAGGAAGGTCCCGGTCGGCGTCTCGCGTCCCAGGGTGGCGGAGCCCTCGGCGCCCCGCCAGGACCCGAGGGCCAGGTCGTAGTCTCCCCGTCCCGCCACCGCCAGCCAGGGGGCCGGTGCGCCTTCGAGTTCGGGGACCACGGGGCCCCACCGCCGCAGGCCGGCATCCTGCCGGTTCCGCAGGTCAATCCCGGTGGACACGCCGGCCAGCCCGGAGGTTCCGAACCGCCGTGAGAGCCGGGCGCCGGCACGGTGAGATTCCAGCCCGTGATACCCGTAGGGGTCATAGCCGACCTTATTGAGCCGGGCCGCGAGGCTGTGGGTCAGCTCGGCTTCGGCACCCCACCCGACACCCCGGCGCAGGGATGCCGCCGTCTCGCCGCGCACCACGGCGCCCCGGTTGGCATCCTCGAAGGCGGCGCCCAGCACGGCCCCGGCGTCCACGGGCAGGACCCGGTCACCGCGGTCGCGCCAGAGGACTGAAAGCCGGGGCGTCAGCGTGGCGGCTCCCAGGCCCGGGAGGCGGCCCGCCAGTTCCAGGGCGGGCGTGACGCCGATGCTCCCCACATACCACCCGTTTTGCCAGGAATAACTGCGGCCGGCGGTCGCTCCGGCCGAGAGGGAGAGGCCCTGCGCCAGCGCAACCGGCCGGCCGGCCAGGGTGACCCGTGGGGCGTTGACCGTGGACAGGGCGTACCGGCTCTCGCCGGTGAGCGACCGGCTCACATGCAGGGTTTCGGTCCGTTCCGCCTCGACCGCCAGGTCGGCATGCGCGAAGCCGCGCGAGAGCAGGGCGGCGGCGCGCCGTTCCCCGGCGGTCGGGGGAAGCCCGAGGCGGACGAGCCCGTACTCGGCGCGCTCCTGCGGGTCGCTCAGCAGGTCGCCGCGCACCGCGAGGCGTGCGCCCAGGGGCAACCCGAGGTTCCCGTCCCCGGTCAGCTCCCACCGTTCACGACGCCCGTCCGGGCGGAGGGGTATGCGCTCACGGATGCCCCACCCGTGCAGGCGGAGCAGGTGACCGGTGCCGCTCGTCGTGATCTCCTGGGTCACCCCGCCGCCCCACCCCTGCCGCTCAAAGAAGTCGGCATGGACCTGGCCCGGGGCCCGGCGGTGGAACGAGTAGGCGGGCGAGGCGCGGACAAAGGCCCCGAGGTTGCGCGTCCGCCCCACCTGCGCCTCGAACGGCAGGCGGAATTCGTGGAGGGGGGTGGCCAGGACGGGAAGCCAGAAGATCGGCGTGGTCCCGACCACCAGCGTGACTGAGGTTGCCAGCAGGTCGCGCTGGAGACGGATGCGGACCCGCCGACAGCGGATGGCGTAATGGGGGCGGGTGGCATCGCAGGTGGTGATCAGCCCCGGCTGGACCACCACCGTGTTCTCCTCGGGCTGTTCAACCTTCGGTCCCCGGCACCACCACGGCCCGGTCTGCAGGACGACGTCCTCCACCTCCCCGGTCCGCGTCCGGAGATTGAAGACCATGCGCGTGCCGGTCGCATGGTAATCCTCGCCCAGCCAGACCAGATGTCCCTCGGCCGTGATGGTGTTCCGTGCCAGGTCCACGTGAATCGTGTCGGCCAGAATGGTGCTGCCGACGGCGGTCACGCGCACGTGCCCCCGGAGCTCGACCCGACGCTCCTTCTCAAGGTATTCGACCTCATCCGCCTGCTCCAGGTGGATCACCGTGCCGGACGCGGTCGGGGGGAGGGCTGCGGCCTGGGCGGGTCGGGCGGTGCACAGCAGGACCAGCAGGAGGACGGGGACCCAGCGTGCCCGGCGGAGGCCGGCCACTTCAGACGATCGCGGTTTCGGCCTGCGGATCGAAGAAGTGCGCCTTCGCCATGTCGAAGACGATGTCAATGTCCTGGTTCACCTCGACCTGGTCGGTCGCGGCAACCTGGGCGATCAGCGGAGTGCGGCCCACGGTGACGTAGACCTCGGTCATGGGTCCGAGGGGCTGGACGACCTCGACGCGCGCCGTCACGGTGTTGTCCGGGGTCGCGTTGCTGGCGTACAGCTTGTCGTGGAGATTCTCGGGCCGCAGACCCATCTGTACCGACTTGTTCTCCCAGGGCTTGAGTTTCTCGGCGTGCTCGTCAATCAACCGGACCTGGATGCCCTCGCCGGTCGAGAAGTAGAGCCCGCCCTTGCGCGACTCGATCTCGCCCTCGATGAAGTTCATCGGCGGGGAGCCGATGAACCCGGCCACGAACCGGTTGACCGGGTGGTCATACAGGTTGGTCGGGGCGGCGACCTGCTGGACCTTGCCCTTGTGCATGACCACGATCCGGTCGCCCATCGTCATGGCCTCGGTCTGGTCGTGGGTTACGTAGACGATGGTGGCCTGAAGGCGGTGATGCAGCTTGCTGATTTCCGCCCGCGTCTGCACCCGGAGTTTCGCGTCCAGGTTGGAGAGCGGCTCGTCGAAGAGGAACA
>JAHFSL010000037.1:0-3339 GCA_023265785.1 Candidatus Coatesiibacteriota bacterium
GCCGCCGCCGCCCGCCGGCGCCGCCCGGTGATCCCGCTGCTGGTCCGCATCCTGCTGATTTCGAATGCGGCGGTCTTCATGCTGCAACTGCTGGCTGACCGGCTGATCCCGTTCACGTCATGGTTTGCCCTGACGCCGGGGCTGGTGGCGCGGGGCGCCGTGTGGCAGGTCGGCACCTACCTGTTCCTGCACGGCGGCGTCTGGCACCTGCTCATGAACATGCTGGCCCTCTTCATGTTCGGCGCGGCGGTGGAGGCGCGGATGGGCACGGCGGCCTTCGCGGGGCTCTACTTCACCTCCGGGATCGGCGCGGGGCTGGTGTCGTTGGCCGCGGGGTGGGGCCAGCCGGTGGCGATCGTGGGTGCTTCGGGGGCAATTTTTGGCGTCCTGCTCGCCTATGCCGTCTTCTATCCGTACCGCCCGATCACCCTGCTGGTGTTCTTCGTCCTGCCGCTGACCCTGCAGGCGCGCTGGCTGGTGGCGGGGTACGCCTGCGTGGAGACCATGTACCTGCTCTCCACCGGAGGGCTGGCGCATGTCGCGCATCTTTCGGGATTCGTCTTCGGGTGGGCCTATCTCCAGGGCCCCGGATGGGTGGCGGGCCTCCGCGAGGCCCGCCGCCGTCGCCGGGTGGCGCGCCAGATGCGCATCGTGCACCGCGCCCGGGCCGAGGAGCGTTCGCTCCAGGAGGATGTGGACGGCCTGCTCGAGAAGATCAGCCGTCGCGGCATGGCCGGACTCTCCGATGAGGAGAAGCGGCGCCTTGTCGAGGCGTCGGAGCGGCTCAAGCGGCTCTGACGCGCCGCCGCGGGCCGGTCCGGCCTCCCGCGGCTTCCGTCCGGCCCTGGATGGCCGCGGCCTGGGTGGGTCTTCTTCTCCTTGTGGCGTTCGGACCCGTGGTCCTGCGCCGGGAGACGCTCTTGCCGTGGATCCCGATGCAGTCACCGGGAGTTCCCGGGCCGCTCTTCCTCATGGATCCACGGGTGCCGGCCCTCTACGGGTATCCGCTCGCGGCCGTGATCCAGCGCGGCTGGCGCCAGGGCGGGCCGCCCCTGTGGAGTTCACTCACCGGATGCGGTGAGCCGCTGGCGGCGGAAGCCGAGCCGGGGGTCTTCGCGCCCCTGCGGCTCTGGGCCGCGGTGACGCCCCCCACGCCGGGACTCTTCGACGCCTGGGCCCTCCTGCGTCTCGCGCTCGCGGGGTTGGGCGCATGGTGGTGGGCGGCTGTCGCGGGGCTGGGGCCGGTCGGCCGCGCGATGGCCACCGCGGGCTGGATGCTCTCGGGCTTCTGGGTGGCCAATGTCTCACTGGATTCGATGGATGCCGAGGTGTGGCTCCCGGTCCTGGGCGCGGCGGTCCTTCACGGCCTGCGGTCGCCCGGCCGGTGGCCGTGGCTGGCGGCTGTGGGAGCCGGCGGTGCGTTCCTGCTCGTGGGAAATCCGGAAGCGGCCATCGCCGATGGACTCTTCCTCGCGGGGCTGGTGGCGGCGCGGGCGGGACGTGGTGGCCTGCGGCCGGGCGCGGTCACCGCGGGGTTGGGTGCCATGGTGGGGGCGCTTGCCCTCGCCGCGCCGGTATGGATTCCGCTTGCGGAATTCTTTCCGCGCGCCCAGCATGTGCACCACGCGGTTGGATCGTCCTTCATTCCCCTGCGCGGAGCCGTGAGCCTGGTCCTGCCGCGCGCGCTCGGAGCGTTCAGCACGGGGGTGGGGGGTGCGGCTGGATTTCTCCTGCCCTGGATCGGGCTGGTGTCGTGCCTGCTGGTCGGGTGGGGTGTCCGCACCGGTTGGCGATCGGCGGCCGGTCCGGCCCTGTGCATGGCCCCGGTCGGTCTCCTTGCCATGGCCTTCGGCCTGCCGCCGCTGTCCTGGCTCACCGGTCTGCCCCCGTTCAGCCTGGTCTGGTGGGCGAAGTACCAGGCGCCCACCTACCTGGCGGCCGCCACGCTGGCCGGGTTCGGTGCCGACCGAATCGCGCGCGCACACGGAACGCGTGCGGCGGTCACGGCCGTGGCGCTGGCGGTCCTCGAACTCGTCTGGCTCGTGCCGCGCCTGCGCGGCGCGCCGCGGGATCCGCTGGTCCCCGCCTTCTATGTCCGGTACCTCCAGGGGGCCATGAATGTCCGCGAGGAGCGGTGCTGGGCAACGTCCACGGTGCTGGGGCCGCACGGGGCCGACGCCCTGGGCCTGCCCGATGCACGCACGTACTACGCGCTCTACCCGCGGCGGGCCTACTGGTACGGGCGGGCGCTGGTGACCGGTGGTCCCGCGCAGACGACCCGTGACGCCCTGCTGGCGGCCAGCGGCGGGCTTGATCGCGCTGGGGCGCCCGCCCTCACGGCGATGGCCGTCAAGTGGCTCGTCACCCGTCCGGACACCCAAGCCTCCCGTATCCCGGCGGGCTGGGTGCGCCGGTTTGCCGGGGAAATGGCGGTGTGGGAGCGCGCGGCGCCGGTGGCCCGGGCCTTTATCGCCGGACGCGCGGTTCGGATGGCGGGTCCGGAGGCCGCACTCCTGGCGACCTCGGAGCGGCCGGCCGACCACGGGACGGTGTTCGTCGAGGGTCCGCCGGACTGGGGCGGGTTCGCCGCTCGATCCACGCCGTCACGCGCATCCATCATCGAAGACCTGGGGATGCGGCTGGCAGTCGCCCTTCCACCGGCGAACGGCCCCCGGGTCCTGGTGCTCGCCGACACCTGGGAACCCGGCTGGAAGGCGTTCGCGGGCGGCGGCCGGATTCGGGTCCTCCCCGCCAACTGCATGTTCCGGGCGGTGGTCGTGCCCCCCGGCGCAGCCCGGGTGGATTTCCGATACGACCCGTTGGGGTTCAAATGCGGTGTGTGGTGGTGCGGCCTGGCGCTGGGCCTGCTGGCCGCGGTGGCGGCCTCGCCCCTGCGCCGGGGAGAATAGGCTCATGGAAACGGCCAGCGCGATGCGGGGACGGGTCCGGCGCATTCTCCGCGGCCTGCGCCGCGCGTTTCCCGGCGCCCGGTGCGTCCTGGGCCACCGCAATGCCTATGAATTGACCGTCGCCACCATCCTCTCCGCCCAGTGCACGGATGAGCGCGTCAACCGGGTCACGCCGGCGCTGTTCCGCCGGTATCCGACGCCCGCCCGGCTGGCGGCGGCCCGGCCCACGGACGTGGAGGGACTGATCCGGTCCACGGGGTTCTTCCGGGCCAAGGCGCGCAACATCATGGGCTGTGCCCGCGGGCTGGTTGAGCGGCACGGGGGGCGCGTGCCGCGGACCATGGAGGAACTCATCGCCCTGCCCGGCGTGGGACGCAAGACCGCCAATGTCGTGTTGGGAACGGCGTTCGGCATCGCGGTGGGTATCGTG
>JAHFSL010000037.1:3349-10950 GCA_023265785.1 Candidatus Coatesiibacteriota bacterium
CCCGCCACATGGATCCGGTCCGAATCGAGCGGGATCTCGTGGAGGTGGTGCCCCGCGACGCCTGGATCGAGGTCTCGCACCTCCTCATCCTGCACGGCCGCCGGATTTGCCGGGCGCGCACCCCGGACTGTCCGGGCTGTCCGGTGCGCGCCCTCTGCCCGTCGGCGGCGACGGCCTGAAGCGCGGGCGCGGTCCTCGCGTGACCCGGGCAGCCGGGACCGTGGCCGGCGCCGCAGGGCTGGCCCTGGTGCTGGGCATCGCGTTCTTTCCCGTGATCCGCGGCCGCGCCACCCTCCTGCCGGTCCAGCCGGGTGTCATGCCCGACGGCCCCTACGGATATACCGGACCCCGCCCGGCACCCGCGGTCCTCGACCCGGCAGCGTCGGCGATCAAGTATCTTCCCGTGACGGCCCTGGTCTCCAGAATGTGGAAGCGGGGAGAACTCCCGTTCTGGAATCCCTTCTGCGGCGGCGGGGTTCCGTTGTGGGCCAATGGCGAAGCGTTCGCCTGCGCCCCCCTCCGGCTCCCGCTCTACCTTGATCCGTCAGCGCGCATGTGGAACGCCTGGTGGCTCCTGCGCCTGTGGCTCGCCGGGTGCCTCACTGCGGCGCTGGCCCGGCACTTGGGTATCTCGATGGCGGGTTCGCTGGGGGCCGGCACGGCGTACATGCTCGGTGGCTACCTCGTGCTTTCCCTCAACCTCATGCACCTCGATGTGGACATCCTCCTGCCCGGGCTCCTGCTCGCGGTAGACCGCCTCCTGGGTCAGCCCCGGTCGCAGTGGGGATTCGTGGCGGTCGCGGGCGTCACCTGGGCCATGGCGCTGGGTGGCGGACCACAGGCACTCGCGGTGGATGCCCTGCTCGCCGCGGTCTGGGTGCTCGTCCGGTCGCCCGGCCGGGTCGCCACTGCCCAGACCGTGCTGGCCGGCGCGACCGGCATGGCGGGCAGCCTGCCTTTCTGGTTTCCGTTTCTCGAGGTCCTGGGGCGGGCGCATCACCTTCACGGTGCGGGGGCGGCACGATCCGGCGCCTCCGTGGTGCCGATGGCTGGCCTGCGCGCCCTGGTGGGTCCCTGGCTGGACCGCCCCGATGCTCAGGGACTTCCTTCCTATTACTACGCGGGCGAGATGGTCCTCCTGCTCGCCGTCGCCGGGGCGTGGTCCGCCTCCCGGCGGGGGAGGGCGGGAACGGCAGTTCCCGCCCGGCTCCTGGTGGGCGTGGCGTGCTTCGAACTCTGGAAAATCTTCGGTGGGCCGGGGTCGGCCGCCCTGGGCGCGCTCCCCGGACTCTCGCTGATCTGGTGGGGCAAGTACGCCGGTCCGCTTGCGCTGTCCCTCGCGCTCCTCGCCGGTTTCGGGCTGGACCGGCTGGCGCGTGGCCGTTGGCTTCCCGGCTGGGGGCTGGCGCTGGCGCTGGCCGCGGAACTGGTCGCCCTGCGGCCGGGGCCGCTCCCCGCACCGCATGACCCCCTCCGGCCCGCCCCGTATGTGGGCTGGTTGCAGTCGCGGGTCCACGCCGAACCGGGATGGCGGATCTGCGGGCTCGGGACCGTCCTGATGCCCGACATCGCCGCGGCCTTCGACCTGCCGGATATTCGGCTGGAGGACTCGCTGATTGACCGGGAGCAGTACCGGGTCCTCTTTGACGGCATCTCCGCTCCCAAGGAGCCGCGCCTGTCCATGTTCATCACCCTCGATGCGCTGGACCCCCGGCGGCTCGATGCCCTGCGCGGACTCGGTGTGCGTTGGCTCCTGGCATGGAAGGAATGGCGGCCCGTCCCCGCCGTGGCCCCGGCCCTCGTGCGGGTGTACGACGCCGAGATCGGCATCTGGCAGATCCGGGGTGCGCGCCCGTTTCCCGGCTGGCCCCCGCGCGGCCGCCGGTTGTTCTGGGTTGGATGCTGGGCCGCCGTTGTGCTCGTACCGGTCCTGCTCTGGGCCGGTCTGTCCGTCGGGAAGGGCCCCTCCCGCCGCCCATCCCGGATGATCTAATACAACCCATGCGTGGAAGCGGGCTGTTCCGGCTGGTGGATCGGTGGGCGGGCGTGCCCCTGCACGCCCTCCTCCGATTGGCGGTCGCCGTCACCGGCTGGCCGGTCGTCGCGGGTCGTGACGCGCGCACAGTGCTGGTCATCAAGCTCTCGGCATTGGGCGACACCATCCTGCTCCTGCCCGTCCTCCGCGCACTCAAGGCATCCGGCCGGCGGGTCGTGATGGTGGCCACCGGAATCAACCGGGCGGCCGTCGAGGCGGGCGGCGCGGTGGACGAACTCCTCCTGTTGGAGACCCGCCGGATCCTGAACCCGGTGTACCTCGGGGAATTCCTCCGCCGGGTGCGCACCGCGGCACCCGGGGTGGCGCTGGATTTCGACCAGTGGTTGCGCCTCTCCCCGCTGATCGGGCTGGCTTCGGGCGCTCCCGTGCGCATCGGGTTCCGCACGAGGGGGCAGGCCCGGCACGGGCTCTTCACGGTCCGGGTTTCGCACGGCGTTCCGGGCCACGAGGCTGACCGGTTCCTCGCCATCGCCGCCGCCGCCGGAATTGAGGTGCCGGCCGCCGACCGCACGCCGGTCTGGCCCCGCGCTGAATCGTCTGGCGCGGAAGCGGCCGCCACGATGGCGAGACTGGGGATGGTTGGACGGCATGCCGTTCTGCACCCCGGCTGCGGGGCGCACGGGTGGCAGAGGGCGTGGCCGGCCGACCGGTACGCGGCGCTGGCTGTGCGGCTCCGCGCGGACGGATTCACGGTGGTGCTCTCGGCCGGACCGGGGGAGGAGGCCACGGCCGCCGCGGTCAATGCCGCGCTGCATCCGCCCGCCCCGGTACTCGCCGGGTTGTCGGTCCCGGTTCTCGCGGAAGTCATCCGGTCGGCCGCGCTGTTCGTTTCGGGGAACACCGGCATCATGCACCTGGCCGCCGCGGTGGGGGCACCGGTCGTTGCCTTGCACGGGCCCACGGACCAACGGCGGTGGGGCCCGCTGGGAACGAGGGCGGCCAGCCTCGCGGCCACGCTGGGGTGTTCACCGTGCCTGGCGCTCGGCCACGAGTACGGGTGTCCGGCCCGGCCCTGCATGGAAAGCATCTCGGTTGATTCCGCCTGGGCGGCCGCCACGGGCGTCCGGGGGGAACCCGTCCATGCGTAGTTACACTCTGCACCGCATTTTCCTGGCCCTGATCGTCGTGGCCGATATCGCAGTCCTTGCCGGTTCCTTCCAGCTCGCGTGGTGGGTCCGGTTCGGCTCGGGCTGGATCGCCTTTCATCCGCCGGCACCGCCCATGGGCGCCTACCTGCGGGTGCTTCCCGCCACGCTCCTGCTGTACCTGCTGGCCATGAACTATGCAGGGCTCTTCCAGCGCCGTTCCTTCGTGGTGGGGGAGGCGGGCACGCGGGGGGTCCTGATCGCGGTGGCGGTGGCCACCCTGCTGATGACGGGCCTCGGATTCCTCTACCGGGATTTCTCCTTCTCCCGGTTGATTCTGCTCGTCATGGCGGCACAAAACCTCGTCCTGCTCCGGCTGGAGCGCGGCCTCCTGCGCGCCGCACAGGTGGCCCTGCGTCGGCGGGGCGTGGGCGTCATTCGCGTCGCCATTCTGGGTGACGGTCGTGAGGCGCGCGCGGTGGGGGAGGCGTTGACGCGCCACCGCGACTACGGGTTCCGGGTGGCCGGGTTCGTCTCGGGTGCCGCCGCCGGCCGCCTCCCTCGCGTCCTCCGCCGCCTGCGCGTGGACGAGGTCGTGCTCGCCCCCCCGCGCACGGCGACGCGCGGTGATGTGATGCGCTGGGTGGAAGCCTGCGCCCGGGCGGGGGTGGAGTGCAAGATGCTGGCGAACATCTTCGGGTATCTCACCAGCCGGCTGGCGCCCGAGGAACTCTTCGGCATGCCCCTGCTGACCCTGAAACCCCTGCCCCTGGACGGCTGGGGCGGCCGGGCGGTCAAGCGGGCGCTGGACCTGGTCCTCACCGTCCCCGCGCTCATCCTGCTCGCCCCCCTGCTGGCGCTGGTGGCGGCGGCCGTGCGGCTGGAATCGCCGGGGCCCGCGCTCTACCGGCAGGAGCGCACGGGGCGCAGGGGAAGGCCGTTCTTCATGCTCAAATTCCGGTCCATGCGGCAGGATGCGGAGCGGCGCACCGGGCCCGTGTGGGCGCGCAAGGACGATCCCCGCCGGACCCGGCTGGGGGGCTTCCTGCGGCGGACCAGCCTGGACGAACTGCCCCAGCTCCTGAACATTCTCCGGGGCGAGATGAGCATCGTGGGCCCTCGGCCCGAGCGGCCGCATTTCGTCGCGCAGTTCACCCGGAGTGTGCCGCGGTACGCCGACCGGCATGCCGTCCGTCCGGGCCTCACGGGATGGGCCCAGGTGAATGGCCTGCGCGGCAACACCCCCGTGGAGGACCGGACCCGGTACGACCTCTCCTATGTCGAGAACTGGTCGGCCTGGCTCGACCTGCGCATCATTTTCCGCACGGGCATGGAAGTGTTCCACCACACTGAGGCGTACTGAACGGTGCGGATTGGCGTGGATGTGCGCATGCTGGACTCTTCCGGGATCGGCACCTACCTTTCGCAGATCCTGTCGCGCCTGCCGGCCCGGATGCCGGGCACGCGGTTCACGCTGTTCGGCGCCACCCTGAAATCCCGGGCGCTCCTGCCCGGTGCCGAGCGGGTGCCGGTGGCCGCGCCGATCTACTCCCTGCGCGAGCAGGCCGTCCTCGCCTGGGCGGCGCGGGGACGGGGCCTCGACCTTTTCTGGGCGCCGCACTACAACGCGCCCCTGGCGGTGGGGACGCGGCTGGCTGTCACGGTCCATGACCTGATCCACATCCTGTTCCCCGAGTACCTGCCGCGCCCGCGCGCCGTCGCGCTCGCCTACGCGCGCGGCCTCCTGCGGGCGGCCTGCGGCCGGGCCCGGGTGGTCCTCTGTCCCTCGGACCATACCCGGCGCGACCTGGTCCGGTACCTGGGGGTGGCGCGCGGCAAGATCACGGTGACGCCGCTGGGCGTGGACGCGGGCTGGAAGCCGGTCCGGGGGGCCGCCCGGCTCGCGGCGTTCCGCCGCCGCCACCGGCTCGGCGACCGCTATTGCCTCTTCATTGGCAACCTCAAGCCGCACAAGAACCTGGAGCGGCTGGTGCGGGCCTTCGCCACCCTGCCGGACCGGGGGCTCATCCTCGCGCTGGCGGGTGAGGACGGATCGGCGTACACCGCGCGCCTGCGCGGGCTGGCCCAGGAACTCGGCGTCGAGGGGCGCGTGGTATTCCCCGGCGTCCTGCCACGTCGGGACCTGCCGGCCCTGTATTCCGCCGCCTCGGTCCTGGCGTTTCCCTCCCTCTATGAAGGCTTCGGTCTGCCGCCGCTCGAGGCGATGGCCTGCGGAACCCCGGTGGTGGCGTCCCGCGCCTCATCCATTCCCGAGGTGACCGGGGGGGCCGCCCTGCTCGTGAACCCCCTTGATACCCGGGGACTGGGGCACGCCCTCCAGGCGGTCCTCGACCGGCCCGCCCTGCGGCGGCGGCTGGTGGCCCGGGGATTGGCGCGGGCGCGGGCGGCCTCCTGGGACTGCACGGCGGATCGGACCGCCGCCGCCCTGCTCACGGCGGCGCGGGCGTGAGCGGGGCCGTGCCCTCCCGGGAATACTTCGCCCAGCCGCGGGCGGATGTCCTCGCGCTCATCGAGGGGCGGGAGCTGGAGGTGCTTGAACTCGGCTGTGCCGAGGGACGGTTGGGGGAGGCCCTGAAGGCCGCGGGAATCGCCCGCCGGGTGACCGGTGTTGAGGGATTTCCTGCGGCCGCGGCCGCCGCGCGCGACCGGCTGGACGAGGTGCTTGAGGCGGACCTTGACCGGGGCCTGCCGCCCCTGCCCGCCGCCGCCTTTGACCTGGCCATCTGCGCCGATGTGCTCGAGCACCTGCGCGAGCCCTGGACCGTGCTCGCCGCGGTCGTCGCGGCGCTCAAACCCGGTGGGCGGGTCGTGCTCAGCCTGCCCAATCTCAAGGATTTCCGGGTGCTGGTCCGGCTGGCCCTGCACGATGACTTTACCTACCGCGCCCAGGGCGTCATGGACCGCACCCACCTCCGGTTCTTCACCGCCACGACCGCGCACCGGATGCTGGAGGGCGCCGGGTTGGTGGTCGAACGGCGGGTCTTCCGGCCCCCGCCGTCCCGGATCGGCAAGGCGCTGCACACACTCACTCTGCACCTCCTACCGTCCTTCTTCGCCGAGCAGGTCCAGTTCGTGGCGCGGAAGCCGGTGGCCTGATGGGCCGCCGTTCCGGGCCGGTGCCGTGGCTGGACGCGGTGGTCCGCGGCTCCTCCTTCCTGGTGGCACGGCACGCCGCGGTGTCGCTGGTGAATTTCGGTTCGACGCTGGCGCTGGCCTGGTTCCTGACGCCGGGGGACTGGGGCGCCTTTGCCGTTGCCGACCCCTTCGTGATCGCGTGCGCGCTGGTCATGGACCTGGGGCTGACCGCCGCGCTGGTGCGCGCCCCCGCCGCGCGGCTGGAGGGCCTGGCGGCGCGCATCGTCCGCCTCCAGGCGCTGTTGGGCGCGGCGGCCGCCGCCCTGCTCTGGGCGGTCGCCGCGCGGTGGCAAGGCTGGTACGGGCTGGCGCCGGGCCAGGAATGGATCCTGCGGCTGGACGCGCTGGCCCTCCTGCTCCTGCCCTTGCGCCAGGTCGCCGTGGCGCGGCTGGAGCGGGACCTGGCGTTCCCGCGCATCGCGGCGCTGGAGACGGCCGAGGCGCTGGGAGCCCAGGCGGTCGTGGTCACGCTGGCCTGGCGCGGGGCGGGGCCGTTGGCGCTCGTGGCCGGTCCCCTGTTGCGCGCGGCGGTCGGGGCCGTGGTGGCGCCCGCACTGGCGGGATGGCGGTGGTGGGCCGCGCCGCCGCCCGGCCGGGTCTCCCTGCGACCGCTCCTGCGGTTTGGGCTGGTCCTCCGCGCCAACAACTTCGTGACCTTTGGCCGGGATGCCGTCATCCCCTTCGCCGTGGGCTCGGTGGCGGGCCCGGCCGCCGCCGGATACATCCGGTGGGCGGCCGCGGTGGCGAACTACCCGGCGCTCCTGTTCCTGAATGTCAGCCGGGTCTTCTACCCCCTGTTCGTGCGGCTCAAGGCCAGGACGGCCCTCCTGCGCCCGGCCGTCGAAGGTGCCCTGCACGCGTCGGTTTGGGCCTGCGGCCTGCTCTCGGTCCCCCTGTTCGGACTGGCCGACCCGCTGGTCCGGCTGGTCTTCAAGGAGCGGTGGTGGCCGGCCATTCCCCTCTTTGATATCCTGGTCCCGATCAACGTCCTCCTCGCGGCCATCGTGACCGCCGGCGCCTGCTATGACGCGCGCGGCCGGCCCGGCGTCCGGCTGGCCTTCGCGGTGGCCGGCGGCGCCGTGCTCTGGGGCGGCACCCTCCTGGCCCGGCGCCCGTATGGGCTGATGGGCTTCGGGTCCGCCAACCTGGCGATGAATCTCGTGGAACTGGGGCTGGTGGGAGCCCTGGCCCGGTCCCTGCCCGGGCTGGCCCTCCCGTGGCGTCCGGCGCTCGCGGCCGCCGTGACCGGCCTCACCCTGCGCGCCACCGTGAACGCTCTGCCGGCCGTGGCCGGCGGCTGGCCG
>JAHFSL010000368.1 GCA_023265785.1 Candidatus Coatesiibacteriota bacterium
AGCATCCGGTGGCGCGGCCGGGTGCGGGCGGACTCGACCGGCGTCCACACCTTCACCGTCCGGTCTGATGACGGTGCCCGGCTGTGGGTGGCGGGTGCGCGGCTGGTGGACGAGTGGCACGACATGCGCCCCGCCGACCACTCCGGCACGATCTTCCTGGAAGCGGGCAAACCGGTCGAGATCTGGCTGGAGTATTTCGAGCGGTCGGTCACCGCCCAGTGCCGGCTCTTCTGGACCCCTCCGGACGGCGCGATGGCCATCGTCCCGCACCGGAACCTGTACACCAGGTGACGACGGCCCGCGCCCGACTCGACCCCGCCCGGGCCATCGGGCCGGTGGACCCCCGGCTGTACGGCTCGTTCATCGAGCATCTCGGCCGTGCGGTCTACACCGGGATCCACGAGCCCGGCCACCCGACCGCCGATGCCGACGGGTTCCGCCGGGACGTCCTGGACCTCGTCCGGGAACTGCACGTCCCCATCTGCCGGTACCCCGGCGGGAATTTCGTTTCAGGCTACCGGTGGGAGGACGGCGTGGGGCCGCAGGCCGACCGGCCGCGGCGGCTCGAGCTGGCCTGGAGGTCGCTGGAGACGAACGCCGTGGGCACGAATGAATTCATCGCCTGGTGCCGGAAGGCCTCCTGCAAACCGCTTCTGGCGGTGAACCTGGGCACGCGTGGCGGCGAAGAGGCCGCCGCGCTGGTCGAATACTGCAACCATCCGGGCGGCACGGCGCGCAGTGACCTGCGCCGGGCGCATGGAGTGGCCGAGCCGCACCGCGTCAAGGTGTGGTGCCTCGGGAATGAGATGGACGGACCGTGGCAGATCGGCGCCAAGACGGCGCTTGAGTATGCCCGGACCGCGACCGAGGCCGCCAAGATGATGAAGTGGGTGGATCCCACGATCGAGCTGGTGGCCTGCGGCTCATCGAATTCCGGCATGGCCACGTTCCCCGCCTGGGACCGGACCGTCCTCGAGCACACCTACGACCACGTGGACTATCTCTCCCTTCACCTGTACCTGGGCAAGCATGACCGGGACACGGCCGGGTTCCTCGCCCAGCCGGTGGTCATGGACCGGCAAATCGCAACCGTGGCGGGCGTCTGCGACGAGGTGAAGGCGAAGCGCGGGGGAAAGAAGGACATCCAACTCTCCTTTGACGAGTGGAATGTCTGGTACCACAGCCACGCGAAGGACCGGACCATCACCCCCTGGTCCTTCGCGCCCCCCCTCGTCGAGGACACCTACACGCTGGAGGACGCGCTGTGTTTCGGGGGGATGATGATCACGCTCGTGAAGCACGCCGACCGGGTCCGGATCGCCTGCCTGGCTCAGTTGGTGAACGTCATCGCCCCCATCATGACCGCCCCCGGCGGTCCGGCGTGGCGCCAGTCCATCTTCTGGCCGTTCTGCCACGCCGCGCGGTACGGCCGCGGGACCGCACTGGCCCTGGGCGTGGACGGGCCGGTCCGGACCGACAAGGAACTCGGCGAAACGGCGGTGGTGGATGCGGTGGCGACGCTCAACGAGCCCGATGGCGAGGGCGCGGTTTTCGCGGTCAACCGCGGCCCGGACCCGGTCCGGCTGGAAGTGGATGTGCGCGCCCTGGCCGGCGTGCGGGTGACGGCCCACCTCATCCTGGACGGCCCGGACCTGGGGGCGGTCAACGACGCCGCCCGGCCGGACCGGGTGGTGCCCCGGTCCGATGGGGACGCCGCCGTTTCCGCGGGAACGCTGACCGCCCTCCTGCCCCCGCTTTCGTGGAACACCATCCGGCTCGCGATGGCCCGGCCATGACCGGCATGCCGGATTTCCCCGTCTCCATCGCCAAACAGCGGCTCCTCGAGGAGCGCATGGTGAAACTGGGGATTGACGAGGCGGACTTCGACGAATCGTTCACCCGGTCGGGAGGCCCCGGCGGCCAGAATGTGAACAAGGTGGAGACCGCCGTTCACCTCGTGCACACGCCCACCGGCATCGCGATCAAGTACTCCGTCTCCCGCTCCCAGGCGTTCAACCGGTTCATGGCCCGCCGCCTGCTGGTGGACGAAATCGAGGCCCGCCGGATGGGCGCTGAAAGCGCGCGCCAGCAGGTCATCTGGAAGATCCGCAAGCAGAAGGCCAAGCGCTCCAAGCGCGCCAAGGAAAAAATCCTGCGCGACAAGCACCACCAGTCCGACAAAAAGGAGTCCCGCCGCCGCCCGGATTTCTAGGAAGTCGTGCTACCTCGCATGCTTGCGCCGGGTCCTTCGCGGCCCGGAATGTGTTGCGTAGAGTGTCAGCCCGATTGCCATCAGGGCGACCAACCCGTACATCATCAGGATGTCCCACTCATGTGCAGTCACCGTCATAGTCTAGGCCCTCCCCCGCGGATGGTCAATTTCAGACTCAAGGCGAACATGATTGCTCCCAGGCCGAGCCCAACAATGTCCATCGCCCTTCGAGTCCCAACGATCACGAGGTCCCCGACGCTTCCTATTGTGGCCGCCACCGCCAATTCATGCAGGAAATCCGCCGTCCGTCCCATCCTTGGTCTTGTCATGGGTGCCTCCTGATTCCACCCTCCCAGGCTAAGGGGCATTCAGACCATGCGACTTTTCCGCTTTGTCACGGGGTGGGCGAAGAGATTTCGGATATGGTTGCCCGCACGGACCAGTCGCCTCGCTAATACGGAAACAGAGCGTCGAGCGGTACGGTCTCCAGCGCTCCCAGCGCCTTCAACTGCTCGACCGGGACGCGGTCACGATTGCCCAGGATGGTCAGGGTGAGTGGCGCGGCCTGGAACCGGTTGGCGAACCGCTCGAGGTCCTGCTGGGTGTAGGCCTGGGCGCGCGCGAAGCGCGCCGGCCGGGGGTCCCCGGTCATGATGCCCTGTTCCTCCCACCGCAGGACGGTGTCGGGAATATCCCGGAAGTGGATTGGGTTGGTGCGATAGGACTCGATCACCGTTTGTCGGGCCGCGGCAAACCGCTTCTCCGACATGGGGGGCTTGCGCAGGAGGGACTCGAGGAGGGTCGCCGCCTCAATCGTCTTGTCAGCCTGGCAGCCCAGCCCGGCGGTCACCGTGTTGTCGTCGCCGGCCCAGTGACCCTGTGAGTAGCCCCCGCCGGCGGCGTACGCCAGCGCCCGGGCCTCGCGAATTTCCTGGAAGTAGACCGCGCTCATGGATCCACCCATGTAGGCGTCGTACTCGTCGTAGTCCACCTGGGCCGCGGGATCGAGGATGCCGTCCGCCGTGTAGACCCGCACCTGGGACTGCACCATGTCGCGGTTGGTAAAGAGCACCCGCGAGGCGGCGGGCTTGGCGACCACGATGCGCGGCCCCCGGACCCGCGCCTTCGTCGGGGCGGGGACGACCGCGGACCACACCGCGGCGAATTCGTCGGGAGACCGGGTTCCGCAGTACCGCACATCGGCCGGCCACGCCCACACCGATCGCGCCACGGCCAGGAGCCGTTCCTGCTCAAGGGCCCGGGTCTCGGGGGCG
>JAHFSL010000038.1 GCA_023265785.1 Candidatus Coatesiibacteriota bacterium
TGGTGTTGAAGTCGAGCCAGTCGGCGCCGTGGTACCACTCGGAGGAGGAACTGCTCCAGTCGCCGTGATAACTGATGAGGTGCCGCCCGCCACTCCCCTCCTTGAGGCCGCGCGCCATGGCCTGCCAGACCGCATCGGCCGGCCCCGGCGCCGAGTCTCCCCCGGGAAGCCACATCACCGCCCGGTGCCGGTAGCGCTTCCCGAGGTAGAGTCCGAACGCGCGGGCGTTGGCCTCGTCGAACACGCATTCCCGCCCGCCCGGAACATGCCACGACTTGGCCGTCACGAGCGCCATCACCAGTCCGAGTTCGTTGGCGCGGTCGACGATTCCGTCCACATGGCGGAAGAACGCCTCGTTCGGACGGGACGGATCACGGTCCAGGAACGGCGCCTCCCCGGTCAGGGAGGTGTTCCCATCGGGGTCGGGGGAACCCAGCCCCCGGATGACATACGCCTGAATGACCGTAAACCCCTTGGCGGCACGATCCCGCAGGTACTCGTCCAGTTCGCCCGGGGTGGGCCGCTTGAACAGAAGCCAGCAGGTGTCCGCCAGATAGAAGAACGGTCGGCCGTCCTGATCCACAAAATACCGCCCGTTGCCGCTGACGTTGACCAGACGCGGCGTCACGGCTTCGAGGGCGCGGGCCGGCGCTTGGGCCGTACCGCGGCTACTCGGCTTTTGGGGTGGGCTTCCCTCCGAGGGCGGCCTTGACGTCGGGATCATCCACGATGTTCTTCGTCAGCGGAATGAGTTCGTAGCCATCCACGGCCATCTTGCCCTCGTCGTTGAACTTCAGGACCAGTTTGCCCAGGTACTGGCCGTCGCTGGCGGCCTGCACGATGATCGTGTTCCCCTCACGCACCGGGTCGGACAGAAAGGTCTGGGAATGGGCGCCCACGATCACATCAATCCCCGGAACCTCCTGGGCGAGCTTGCGGTCCTCCTCGATCCCGGCGTGGGAGAGGACGATCCGCACATCGGCCTCCTTGGTGAACCGGGTCAGGAACCCCTTGAGGGGGGGCACGGCGTCCGTGATCTTGATCTTCCACTTCCCGTCGGCCATCCGCTCCTCGGGGGTGAACCCGATGGAATCAGGGTGGAGGTAGCCATACACCGCGACCTTGCGCTTGCCGGCCGGGAGGACCACCCAGGGTTTCACGAGGTCCAGGCAGGTCTCCGCCTCGCAGATCTTGAGGTTGGCCGAGATAAACGGGATCTTCTTGTCCGCGATGACCCCGCGCAGGTACTTGAGCCCGTTTACGAATTCCGCCTCGCCGATGGTCGCCGCGTCGTACCCCATGAGCGAGTAGGCCGCCACGACCTTGTCGGTCCGGGAGATATCCGGGGAGGTCGGGAAGATGTCGCCGCCGTCCAGCAGGAGGGATTCGGTGGCCGCAGCCCGCTCGCGCCTGATCACCGTGGCCCGCTTGGCCAGCCCGCCCACGTCAATCGCCGGCGACGGACCGGTCAGCCCGTTATCGTTGTTCGTAAACAGGAGGGTGAGCGTGTCTTCCTTCGCGGCGACCGTCTTCTCCTCCCCCGCGAGTTCATCCAGGAGGGCGCCCAGCTTCTCATCCTGTCCTTCGGGGAATCCGGTCCAGGCCGCCTTCAAAATTCCGTTCTTGCTGATCACCATGATCTGCGGCACGTGCGCCATGTCGTCCTCGACGACCTTGTAGCGCTCGCCGATCCGCAGGCCACTGCGGTCCATCAGGACCGGCAGGGTGAACCCGTGATCGGCGAGGAACTTCTTGACCGTGTCATCGTCCTCGGTGCCCACAAAGACCAGGTAGGCGGCCACGGCGCCGCGCGCCTGGGCGATCTTGGTCAGGCGCGGAATTTCCGCGATGCATGGCTTGCAGGTCGTGTGGAAGAACGACATCAGGACGACCTTGTTATTGGCGGTCAGCTCCTTGAGGTTGACCGTCCCGCCACCCAGCTGGGGGCAGATGAACTGGGGCGCCTTGCCGCCGGTCTTGATGGCGGAATCCTTGGCCAACGCGCTGGAGGCCATGAGGATCGTCGCTGTCGCGACGAGGCGATGGAGCGACCCTTTCATCATATTGCTTATCTAATTCCCCTCGCAAGACGACGGGCCATGTCACGCACGCCGACCTTCAGCTCGGAGACCGTGCGCCCCTCGGCTGAATCGGCGAGCGCCACCTGACCGGTCTCGATATCCACCACCCGGACGTTCAGGAAGTAAGAATCCAGAAGTTTGCCGAACGAGCCCACGGCCATCCGCTGGACGTTCAGGAGTTTCCCGAGTTTCACGGCGCACTCCT
This sequence comes from Candidatus Coatesiibacteriota bacterium, assembly GCA_023265785.1. Lineage (GTDB taxonomy): Bacteria > Oederibacteriota > CAKKQC01 > CAKKQC01 > CAKKQC01 > JAHFSL01. The sequence continues at coordinate 2,287 of JAHFSL010000038.1, forward strand.
CGGAGGAGCATCCCGTCTGCTGGAAGGCATGCTCGGCCAGCACCTTGTCCATGTTCTGCTTCTCGATCACATTGAACGCATTGGTCTTCACGAGTTCGCTCCGCAGGAGGTCGGCCATGACCGCGGCGTCACCCGCCGAGACGTTCTCGGCGCGCAGGTCCGCGATGGCGAAGTTGAGTTTCTTTGCGCCGGGCGCGGGCGCCGGCAGGGGCGCCTCGGCCTGCTTGGCGTCCTCGCGGGGCGCCTCCTCCGCGGCCGCGGCCGTCTGCTCCGTCATGGCGGGTCCGAACGACCAGGAGAGCGCCACCCGATGCTGGGCGCCAACGCTGGCCTGCACGATGGCGGCGTAGTCCAGCCCGAGACCATTCACCAGGCCCGTCAACCCGAAACTGGCACCGGCATCATCCGCGCCACCGCGCCCGCCAAGACGGACCGCGAAGGATTTCGCGGGCCACCACTCGATGCCGAGCCCGACCGCCATGGCCCGCTGGGTCTGGACCATCACCTCCAACCCGGCCTTCGCATGCCAGGGCTCGTGCCAGTACGCCCCGCTGAACCGCAATTCGAGGGGGAGAGCCTCCGAGATCTCGGGACCCGGCGCGGACCCCAGGGGCGCGGCTTCGGGCTGCACCAGGTTGGGGCCGAGATTGCGCACGGCAATCCCGCCGCTGAGCGGGCCGGCATGGGCGGCCACGCCGATGTCCGCCCCGCTTCCCGTATCATTCTGCTCCGCCAGCGTCTCGCTGACCCCTTTGAGCGTGAGGCCGACGCTCAGCCACTTCCACCGGTAGGCGGCCGTGAGACCACCGGCCGTGACGGCGTGGTCGGACGTACTCGCCAGCGTATCGCCAAAATCGTTGACATCCTTGAAGGAGAGGGAGAATCGGGATGAGAGGACCCCCAAGGCCCAGACCTCATTGATCCGCCACCCGAATCCAAACCCGCCGAACACTCCGCCGGCCAGGGCGGGGCCACCAACCAGCGCCGCCTCGTACCTGCGGTCCAGATTGCCCAGCAGGGCCGGGTTGGACCAGCCGGCGAGGACATCGCGCCCACCGGCCGAGACCGCGCCCATCCCCTCCTGCCGGGCGCTCGTCACGAGGTTGAGCGCCACCGCGCCCGGGTTCGCGGTACCGGCCGTCACGGATGCCGCCAACACCAGTCCCGCCACCACCCCGAGGATGCGGATCACTTTGGGGTTCCCCGCGTGACCAGGAACGGAATGCGCGCCGTCTCGTCCATGCCGGCCCCCTCGGCCACCGCCAGGTAGGAGCCTGGCGCAAGCCGCTCCCCATTGTCCAGCGTGCCGGCCCAGCGGACGTCCCTGGTCTTCCCGCTGGAACCGGCCGACATGGGCATGGAGACCACAAACCGACCCGCCATGTCGAAGATCTTGAGGGTCACCTCGCTGACCTGGTCCTTCACCGCCGCGAAGAAGAGGATCGTGGACGTCGAGGAGGTCAGGTCCAGCCGGTTCGGCGCGGCGATCAGCTTGGTCTTGCCCAGTATCGACTCGTTGGTGAATGCGATGCTTTCCACCTGGATCCGGTCGTACGGCACCCCGCCGTCATTCGTTTCGGCCACGTAGGCGTTGAAATTGAAATCTGCATTGAATGCGATGGCGTCAATCCGCGTATTGCCACTGGATGGCGTCCAGGAATACAGGCCCCCCATCGCGAAATTGTAGAACCAGGCTCCGGTCCCCGCGGCGAGACCGACCACGGGAAGGGTGGGATGCACGGCCACGCTCCCGAGGAAATCCCAGGCCGTGGGATTGTTGCCCGTTCCGACGACCACCTTGGTGAGAATGGATCCGTCGGCGGCGGAGTGGCGCGCGAACGCGATGTTGTAGTTCGGCGTGACCGCCCCGCCCGCAATTTCGGAGAAGATCACATCGCCGTCTGCCGTCGAGCGCGCTGCCAGCGACCACACCGCTGTGTCCTGCGATTCCGACCCGTGAAAGGTCCATTCCGGCATCGTATTCCCCCGCGCGAGCTTCATCAGCACGGTCCTGTTGAATGTGGGAGCCTCCCACGCGCGGCCCCCGACATATACGGCCTTGTCCGTGACGGCCACCGCGTAGAAGTGCGTTTCCAGGACTCCGCTCCAAAAGTAGGTGTTGGAGTAAATCAGGGCGACGTTGTTGCCGTCATCCCGGTATTGGTACAACCGGCCCGGATTCCCCGGGGCGGACGAGCCGCCCACGGCCCAAATCGTCCCGTCCACGGGGTCCACGGCAACGTCGTACAGGCCTTCGGTCGCCAGTGGTTCAAACCGGTACCACCCTGGGGTGCCGCTGGCATGGATCTTCTGGATGAAGCCTTGCCCCATGGCATCACCGACGATATAGACATCCTGCCCATGCGCCGCGGCGGCACGCGGCGTGTCGAAATTGGCGCAACCATTGCCGGACTCAAACACCAGCGCACCACCCGGCACATTCAGATTACGGTCGAGGATCAGGACGGCCAGGTCGGGCGCCTTGCACCCGGTCTGAATGTTTCCCACCAACACCACCGACCCGTCCCCCCGCACGGTCACGGCCCGGCCGTTCGACATGAAGCCGAAATTCGTGGTGAATCTACCCGCACCGCCTGCGGGTTTTGGCACCGCACGCGCCGATCCGGCTGCGAGCAGGAGAAGAACTGTCAGGACTCGGCCAGCGGACATCATCTCGGCTCCTCCAGTTCGGTCGTCGTCTCGGCCGGAGCCACGGCGGCGGGCGTCTCGGTGGAGGGCGTCACATCGCCCTCTTCATCGTTTTTTTTTACCGGCGGGGCAGGCTTTTCGGGAGCCAACGCGCCGCCGCCGGTCACCTCGAGCTCGAGCTTGTAGGCCGAAAGGCCGACCACGGACACTTTAAGGGCCCCGAAGTCGGCGGCCTCGATCCGGTCCGCCAGCCCGTTGGAGTCGCCCGAGAAGGTGACGTTCAGCAGGGAACGGCGGCCGACCAGGTACAGCGACTGCACATCGCGGACGCCCTCGATCGTCGCCAGCTTGTTGGTGACCAGCTTGACCTTCTTGTAGTCCACGCCATCCACCGTCACGTCCAGGCCGGCGCCCTTCTTGGCCTCGCGTTTCCACTTGGTGATGATGGCGTCCACGAATTCCGACGCCATCTTCTCTCCCGCGGTGATCAGCGCCTTGGAGGCCGCGGCGTCATCCGTGATGTCCACGGCGCGCGCCGAGAGGCCCGGCATCGCCGCGATGACCTCGGCGGTGTCGGCCCGGACGGCCCGCGCGGTCAGGTTTGCCGTCGCCGAGATCAGCCCGCCCAGCGCGGGGCTCTTGAAGTACTTGGCCGAGGCCTCGCCGACGATGATCAGGTCGGCGGCGACCTCCAGCCCGGCGGCGGCGGCCGCCGCGGCGTCACCCTTGAGCGCGGCCTTGATCTGGTCGCTGTTGCGCACCTTGTCCGCCTGTTCCTTCTCGATCACCTTGAACAGGTAGTTGTTGAGGAACCGGCGCATGGCGGCGTTCTCCGAGATGGAGGCGCCCGCCTTCTCGTTGTCGTGCTTCTCGGGCAGGATAATCATGATGCGGAGTTTGTCGCGGCTCTTGTTCCACCGGATCCACTCGTCCTTGTCATCCTCGGCGTCGTCCACGGCCCCGCGCTCAAAGGCCGCATTGGGCAGGGCTACCAGCTTCTCGTTGGCGCCCACCGGCGTGTCCAGCGCCCCGCCGGGCTTGCCGGTCGCCACCGTGCCGTCGTAGACCTCCATGTCGGTCTTGCCATCGGCGGCGGCATCCACCCGGTAGACCGTGCCCTTCACCGCCGCGACGACGGTCGGGGTCTGGGTCTGCAGGTCGGAGTCACCGGTCAACTTGGCCACCGTGAACCAGAGCCGGCCCTTGGCCACCTTGAACAGGCCCCGCACGCCCCCCATCGGGGTGCGCTGGAGTGTGGCCAGGGTGAAACTTGTGGTCGGCCCCAACCGGATGGACGTCCCATTCTCAAGCTTCAATTCGACCTTGGTGTTCTGAAGCGTGAGGATCGTTTCGCCCTCAAGGATAGTCTGGCCAAGCGCGAGCTGGGTGACCGCGTTGCCGCGGCCCTGCAGACGGGCCAGCCCCTTGAGAAAGGTGACCGTGGCCTTGTACTCGGTCGCGGCGCCACCGGCCGGGCGCACGGCCCCCAGAACAAGCAGAAGTGCCATCAGGCCCTGTTTCATCCTGTCCACGTTACTGGCCTCCCGCCGCCGTTGCAAGCGCGGCCACGATCCTGTATGCCGCCACTTCTTTGATCTCCAACGAGGGCTTGTGCCGGCCTTCCAGTTGGGCGGCCAGTGTCTGGGCGTTGCCCCCCGACAATTCGACATCAAATGATGCAACGCCGCCCGCAAACGAGCGGGTATTGACGTTACGGACCCCGTCGGCGCCGCGCAGGCCGCCCATCAGGGTTTGGAGGGCCACGAAATCATTGACGCCCGTCACCTCGACCTGAACCTCGGCACTCTCCCAAAGGGCGGGTGCCAGCTTTTCAGCGAGTTCGTTACCCGCGGCCTCGGCCAACTGGGCCAGGCACCGGATCGCCGCCCCCTCCTCCTGCAGATCCATCCCGGCCCCCTCGCGGGAGTCGGCCAGCGCCACCTGCCCCGAGGAGGTCTTCACGGCCTTGAGGTTCAACCGGCCGCGGTAGGACACCATGTCGGCACCCAGCCCGGCGGAATCTCCGGCCCCGGGAACCGCCGTCATCGTGAATCGCTTCGCATTCACCGTGCCCACCAGCGCGACCTCGGCGCCGAACCGCTTGCCCAGTTCGGCCGCCTGGGCCTCGTCGCCCAGCGCCGCCTTGACGGTGCCCGCCTTCTCGCGAATCTCGGCCAGCTGGTCCGCATCCACCACCTTGTAGCCCCGGTCCAGAAGCGCCTTGGCCAGTCCGGCCTCGACGGTGCGCGACTCGCTGGGCTTCCCGTCCACCTTTTCGTCCACCAGGATCATCACCCGGGGATTGCCGACCTTCTTGGTCTTGATGAGCATCCCCAGCCCGTCGAGGTCCTTCCGGACATCACCCAGCCGGACCCGGGCCCGGATTTTCACGGTGTAGAGCCCGTCATGCTCCTCCTCCGAGAGGATGTCCCACGCCTTGAGGTAGCCCGCGGTCTTGCTGAAGACCTGGTCCTCAACCAGCTTGGCCTGGGAAACCACCATCTGGCCCTGCACCAGGACGCCCACCGCCTTCTCGACCGCGGCCCGCTGGGCCATGGAGAGCGCCTGGTCGTGCGTATTCAGCCTGTTGCCCGGGATGACATTGGCATCACCCGCGGCCTCCACCGTCACCGTTTCCTCGCCAGGAAGATCCGGCAGGCCGCCCTTCACGCGCGGCCCCCCCGGCTGGGAGGGTGCGCCGGCGCACCCCCCCATCACCAGGGTCAGGAGGAGGGTTGAAAGGGCCGAAAACCGCCGCGTCACTGGAACTTGACGCCGATCTCCTTCTCAACGGCCTTCTTGTTCAGCCGGACCTCGGCGACGCACCCGTCGTCGTTCGTCCACTCCATCTTTGTCACCTCGGCGCCCTTGACCATGTTGTTGACCGACGCCGTGATGTGGGAGTTCGTTTCCATGGCCTTCTCGATCGTGATGCCGCCCTCAATTTGGACACCCTTGATCTTGGCGACCAGCTGGTACTGCGCATCCACGATGGCCGCGTTCCGCGAGGTCGCGCGCCGCTGGGTCGCGGTCTCGAGCTTGGGATCGGCCGCGCCGATGCCCATCGCCACGAGGTAGTCGCCCGACTGGTCCGGGGCCTCGATCGTCTGCTTTAATTCGCCGTTCTTGAGGGCCTTGGAGCCGCCCCCGCATCCCGCGACGGCCGCGATCAGGGTCGCCGCCGCCATCAACCGTGTGAAGTCTTTCATGCGTGATCCTCCTTGCCAGGTGACTGCCGTTTTGTCATCCGATGCTACTCCTGTTCCACAGGGTGAAGCCAGTACATTGGTCATCACCTTGCGCGTCAGCAGGGGTGGGGGGTGGTGACGCCCGTCACAGGCCTTTTCCGTTGCCCCGCAACGCTTTTGGCGGGCTAGAACTCCTTCAGGAAGATTGTTTCGTCCCGCTTGGGCCCGATGGAGACGATTCCCATGGGCACGCCCGCCAGCTCGGCCAGCGTGTCCAGGTAGCGGCGGGCGTTGTCCGGCAGGTCCGTCATCTTTCGGGCCCCACTGGTGACGGTCTTCCACCCGGGGAGGCGGCGATACACCGGCTCACATTCCTGGGCGACTTCGGTCCGGTTCGGGAATTCGGCCAGCTCCTTGCCCTTCCACCGGTAGGCCGTACAGACCGGGATCTCATCGAGGTGATCCAGCACATCCAGCTTGGTGATCGCCAGGTCGGTGAGGCCGTTGAGCATGGCCGCCCGGCGGACGGGCAGGGCGTCGAACCACCCCACCCGGCGCGGCCGGCCCGTCGTCGCCCCGTATTCCCGGCCGATGATGCGCAGGCGCTCCCCCTCCTCGGGGGGCAGTTCAGTCGGCAGGGGCCCGGCGCCCACCCGGGTGGTGTAGGCCTTGACTACCCCAATCTGGCGGGTCAGGACGGCGGGCGGCAGTCCCGTTCCCGAGAGCGCCCCGCCGGCGGTGATGTGGGAGGCCGTGACAAAGGGGTAGGTGCCGAAATCCACGTCCAGCAGGGTGCCCTGGGCGCCCTCCAACAGAATCTTCTTCCCCGCCTTCATCGCGTCATGCAGGAGGCGGACCGAGTCCGTGACCAACGGCGCCAGCTTGGCCAGGCACCCGCGCAATGGGTCAATGATTTCCGCCTCGGTCATTTCGGGAATGTGATAGTGCTCGCGGAAGAAGGCATTCTTCTCCGCGAGGTTCCGGCGCACTTTCGCCAGGAACACCGGCTCGTCCAACAGGTCGCCCACCTTGATCCCGATGCGGCCGTACTTGTCGGCGTAGGTCGGTCCGATGCCCTGGTGGGTGGTCCCGATCTTGTCGGCGCCGCGCTTCAACTCGTTGGCCTCGTCCAGCCGCTTGTGGTAGGGCAGGGTCACGTGGGCCAGGTCGCTCACAAAGAGGTTGCCGGTGACCTTGAGGCCCCGGCCCTCCAGGTGCACGATCTCATCCACCAGCCGCACCGGGTCCATGACCACCCCGTTGCCGATGACGTTGATCGTGCCCGGGTACAGGATGCCGGACGGCACCAGGTGCAGGACATACTGCTCGGCGCCCACATGCACGCTGTGCCCGGCATTGCTCCCGCCCTGGAACCGGGCGACGACGTCGGCCTTGCCGGCGAGGAGGTCAATGACCTTCCCCTTGCCCTCGTCCCCCCACTGGGCCCCCACGATCAGGGTGGCCGGCATTACACTTTCACGACTTTGACATCGGAGAGCTCGGCGATCGTCGCCAGGTCCTTCAGGATGCCGGGGGCAACTTCGTTATCCACGCTGAAGATCGAGACCGCACGCTTGCCGATGGCCACCCGTCCGAGGTGCAGGCCCGCGATGTTGATCTTGCCCTTGCCCAGGATCGTGCCCACCTTGCCCACGATACCGGGCCGGTCCACATTGGTAAAGATGATCATGACGCCCTCCGGCACCACATCCAGGTGCAATTCGTCAATCGCCACGATGTGCGGCTCGTCCTTGCCGATGACCGTCCCTTCCATGGACCGCTGGCCGGCCGCGGTCCGGATGCGGAGGAGGACGGAGGAATTGAAATCGCCGGACTCGCTCGACTTGCCCTCCTGGACCTCGATGCCCCGCTCCTTGGCGATGGCCAGCGCGTTGATGTAGGTCACCCGCTCGGGCAGGGCGATGGACAGCACCCCCTTGACCGCGGCGGCCGTCACGAGTGCGAGGTTCCCGCGGGCCGCCAGATCGCCCCGGTACTCGACCGTTACCTGCTTGGGCGCGCCCTCCACGATCTGCACCAGGAACCGGCCCACCCGCTCGGCCAGTTTGAGATACGGAGCCAGTTCCTTCATGATTTCCGGTGTCGCGGCGGGGGCGTTCACGGCGTTTTGGACCAGCCCGTCCAGCAGGTAGTCACGGATCTGCATGGCGATCACCCGGGCGACATTGACCTGCGCCTCGGCGGTTGAGGCGCCCAGGTGCGGCGTGACGATGACCTCCTTGAGGCCGAAGAGCGGGTTCCCGGGGTCCGGTGGCTCGGATTGGAAGACATCCAGCGCGGCCCCGGCCACCCGGCCCGCCTTGATGGCCGCGGCCAGGGCGGCCTCGTCCAACAGGCCGCCCCGGGCGCAGTTCACCACGAAACAGCCCTTCTTCAGGAGGCCAATTTCGCGCGCGCCCAGCAGGTGCGGCTTGCCCTTGATCAGGGGGGCATGCAGGGTCACCACATCGGCACGGCGGAACAGCACCTCCATGTCCACGAGCTCCACGCCGAGCGCCCGGGCCCGCTCGGGGGTCACAAACGGATCGTGGGCCAGAACCTGCATCCCGAAGGCGAGCGCCCGGCGCGTGACCTCCGCCCCGATCCGGCCCAGCCCCACCACGCCCAGCGTCTTCTGGAACAGTTCATGGCCGACAAATTGGCTGCGTTTCCACTCCCCGGCGCGGAGCGACGCGTCCGCCCGGGGAATATTGCGGACCAGCGACAGCACCATCGCCAGGGTGTGCTCGGCCGCCGCGATCGTATTCCCTTCAGGGGCATTCATGACCAGGATGCCGGCCTTGGTGGCCGCGGGCACG
>JAHFSL010000369.1 GCA_023265785.1 Candidatus Coatesiibacteriota bacterium
CCCCACCCCAAAGCCGCGGTCTCTCCCGCCACGGGCGTCAAGGACTCCCCGGCCCTTTCGCCACAACTTTATGACCTGATCAACGACATCGCGCTCGCCCTCTACCATCCCCCCTGGATGGGTGTCCTGGCGCGGGGATGGGCGGCGGCACTCGAGGACCTTACCGCCATGCAGGACCTGGCCCGGGCGCGTGGGTATCCGTTGCTGGTGGTCCTGATCCCCCAGGAAGGTGCCATTGAGCCCGCCCTCCGTGACTGGATGGTGCACCGGCGACCCGGACCCCCGCCAGATTTTTCATACCCGTCACGCAGGCTCGGCGCGGACCTGGCCCGGGCAGGCATCCGCTACGTGGACCTGACCGGTGCCCTGGCCGTGGGCCGCGCCGGGGGACAGAGAATGTACAAAGTCCGGGATACCCACTGGACTCGCGCCGCGCATGAAATCGCCGCCGGAGAAATTGCCGACGTTGCCCGCCCCCTGTTGGGGATTCCTCCGGCCACCTCCCGGGGTCTTCCTTAAGAGGGGGGAACCCCGGTTCCCCCCTTCGGGGAGAACGGTGGGGCGTGTACAATGGGTCAACTTTTATGGGAATGAACCTGACCGAGAAGATTCTCGCGGCACATGCGGGGAAGAAATCCGTGGTCCCCGGTGAGTTCATCGAGGCCGCGGTGGACTTCTGCATGGGCAACGACATCACGGCCCCCATCGCCATCCAGACGCTCGAGAAGTACGGGCTGGAGCCGTGGGACCGCGAGAAGATCGCCCTGGTCCCTTCGCACTATGCGCCGGCCAAGGACATCAAGTCAGCGCAGATGGTCAAGGTCATGCGCGAGTGGGCCCGCAAGAAGAACATCAAGTACTTTTTCGAGATCGGCGCCTCGGGCGTGGAGCACATCCTGCTCCCGCAAAAGGGTCTTGTTGTGCCCGGCGAGGTTATGATCGGCGCAGACTCGCACTCGTGTACCTACGGCGGGCTCGGGCTGTTCTCCACCGGCGTGGGGTCCACCGATCTCGCCGCGGTCATGGCCACGGGCATGATCTGGCTCAAGGTGCCAGAGTCCATCAAGTTCAACTACACGGGGCGGCCGTCCGGCTGGATCACGTCCAAGGACATGATCCTCCAGGCCATTGCCACCATCTCGGTCGAGGGCGCCAACTACATGGCGATGGAGCACACCGGCGAGGCGATCAAGTATCTCTCGGTCGACTCGCGGCTCACGCTTTGCAACATGGCGATCGAGGCGGGCGGCAAGAACGGCATCGTTGAAGCCGACGAGACCACGCTCGACTACGTGTCGAAGCGCTCCACCAAGAAGCCCATCGCGTACAAGGCCGATCCGGACGCGAAGTACATCCGGACGGTCGACGTGGATGTGGCCAAAATGGAGCCGCTGGTGGCCTGCCACCCCAGCCCGGACAACGTCAAGAAGGTCCGGGAACTCAAGGGCCTCCGCATGGATCAGGTCTTCATCGGGTCGTGCACGAACGCCCGGATCGAGGATCTGCGGATCGCGGCGAAGATCCTCAAGGGCCGAAAGGTCAATCCGAACCTCCGCTGCATCGTGATTCCGCCGACCCCGGAAACGTACACCGACGCGCTCAAGGAAGGACTGATCGAGATCTTCATGGAGGCCGGCTGCACCGTGAACACGAGCACCTGTGGGCCCTGTCTGGGCGGCCACACCGGCGTGCTCGGTGACGGCGAGCGCTGTCTCTCAACCTCCAACCGGAACTTCATCGGCCGGATGGGGTCGGTCAAGTCCGAGGTCTACCTCACCAGCCCGGCGGTGGCGGCTGCATCAGCCGTCACCGGGACGATTTCGCATCCCGATGACCTCGTGGGTTCTTACGAGAAACACATGGCGGGAGCGGCGCGATGAGCGGGAAGGTCTGGAAGTTCGGTGACAATGTGGACACCGATCAGATCATTCCCGCTGCCTATCTGGTCACGACGGACCCCCAGGAACTCGCCACGGGCTGCATGGCGGCCATTGACCCGGATTTCCACAAGAAGGTGAAGCCCGGCGACATCATGGTGGCCGGGAACAACTTCGGCTGCGGGTCCAGTCGCGAGCATGCCCCCATCTCGATCCAGGGTTGCGGCCTGTCGTGCGTGGTCGCCAAGACATTTGCCCGGATCTTCCTCCGGAACTCCATCAACATCGGGCTCCCGATTCTCGAATGTGCCGAGGCGGTGGATGCCATCAAGGAAGGCGATGAGATCGAGGTGGACGTCGCCAAGGGGACCGTTTCCATCAAGGGCGGGAAGACGTATCAGGCCAAACCCCTTCCCGAATTCATGATGGGCATCGTCCGCGCCGGCGGGCTGATGGAGTACACCAAGAAGAAGCTCGCCGCCGCGAAGCAATGACCGGTCCGGTTTCGTATACAATGACCGCCGTATGAAAACGTATCAGGTGGCGGTGGTGCCGGGGGACGGGACGGGACCCGAGGTGGTGCGCGAGGGGCTGAAGGTGCTGAACGCCGTTGCGGCGAAAGAGGGCTTCAAATTTGAGACCCAGCACTACGACTTTGGCGGCGACCGGTACCTCAAGACCGGTGAGACGCTTCCCGACAGTGCGGTCGAGGAACTCAAGAAGTTCAAAGTCATCTATCTCGGTGCCATTGGCCACCCGGATGTGAAGCCGGGCATCCTGGAGCAGGGGATCCTGCTCAAGATGCGGTTCGCACTCGAGCAGTACATCAACCTCCGCCCGGTGAAGCTGTTCCCCGGGGTCGAGACGCCGCTGGCCAACAAGAAGCCGGAGGATGTTGATTTCGTCGTGATCCGCGAGAATTCCGGCTCCATTTACACGGGGCTGGGCGGCGTCGAAAACAAGGGCACCGACCGGGAGTGCGCGATCCAGATCATGAAATACACCCGGCCGCAGGTGGACCGGTGCCTCAAGTTCTCGTTTGAGCTGGCGATGAAGCGAAAGAGGAAGAAGCTGACGCTCTGCCACAAGACCAATGTGCTGGTGCACTGCGGTGACCTGTGGATGCGCGCGTTCGAGGAGATGGGGAAGGCGAAGTACCCCGAGGTCGAGCGTGACTACAACCACGTGGACGCCACCACCATGTGGATGGTGAAGAACCCGGAGTTCTACGACGTCATCGTCACCGAAAACCTGTTTGGCGACATCATTACGGACCTCGGCGCCCAGATTCAGGGCGGCATGGGCATCGCGGCGGGCGGGAACATCAATCCCGAGGGCGTTTCCATGTTCGAGCCCATCGGCGGGAGCGCGCCCAAGTACACGAACCAGAACGTCATCAACCCACTGGCGGCCATCCTGTCCGGCGCGATGCTCCTCGACCAGTTGGGGGAGAAGAACGCGGCGGCACGGATTGAACGCGCCGTGATTGACGCGCTGCAGACGAAGAAGATCAAGAGCCTCTCGGCGGGCAAGATGGGGATGGGCACGACCGAGGTCGGCGACCTCATCGCGAAGGCCGCCTCCGCCTGAAAAGGAACA
>JAHFSL010000039.1 GCA_023265785.1 Candidatus Coatesiibacteriota bacterium
AGACGGCCACGGGACCCAGCGGCACCAGCATGGACCGCAGGTCGGGCCGCGGGGCGGGGGTTCGGGCGGGCTGGGCCCGGTCAATCCGGGCGCGCACCCACGAGCCCTCCGTCACGGTTCGCGCGAACAGCCGCAGTTGGCCGACCGTCCGGCCGCGCTCGCCGGTGAGTCGGGCGGCGGGCAGGGCGGTCTCGGCGGCGGCGGTCGTGATCAGCCCGTCGCCCAGCGCCTCAATGTTCACGGCAATTCCCTCGAGGAATCCGGCGATGCGCGCGGGGGGGAGGTCCCGGAAGGCGGGACCGGCGGCGGCGGCCGCGGCGAGGGCGTCGTCCAGGGCGCTCACAGGGACCGCACTGGAATAAAATTCCCTGACTCAAAGACCACAGGGTTTTCCAAGGCCCGGCCAAAGGCCGGGGCGGCAATGCGCAGCGTGTCCCCATCCTGGACCGTCACGCCGTCCTTGAACGAGAAGGTGCCGGTCCCGAAAAAGTGGACATGCAGGTCACCGGGCCGGCGAAACGCCGCGTACTTGAAGTGGTGGGCCTCCAGGTTGGCGATCGTGTGGGTCATATGATCCTCACCGCTCAAGAACTCCCGTTCCCACACCGGGGTTCCCGCCCGGACCACGGCCACGGTCCCACGCACGGCACCGGGGAGGTCGCCCAGCAGGAGCTCGGGGCCGATCGCGCAGGCCCGCAATTTGGAGTGCGCCAGGTAGAGGTAGTTCACCCGTTCCATGGCATGGTCGGAGAATTCGTTGCCCAGCGCGAATCCGAGGCGGAGCGGGGTCCCGTCGGCGCCGATGAGGTACACGCCGGCAATCTCCGGCTCGTCACCGGCGTCCTGCGCGAAGAATGGCTGGGGCAGGGGCGCGCCGGGCGGGACCAGCGCCTGGCCCGTTCCCTTGTAGAACCACTCGGGCTGGACGCCGACCGCGCCGGGTCCCGGCTTGCCACCTTCCAGCCCCATCTTGAACATGCGCATCGAGTCGGTCAGGTCCGTGGATGCCAGTGTGGCGTGCATGTCGGCGCGGGCCTCCGCACTGCCCAGGTGGGTGAGCCCCGTACCGCTCACCAGGCACCGGGCGGGTTCGGGGTGGTCGACGGGAAACAAGATTCTGCCGGCCGCCAGCGCCCGATCAAAGTCCTCCGTCCCGTCGAATCCGGCCCGCTCCACCGCCGCCGTGAGGGTGATCCCCGCCGCAATGGCCTGCGCGGCGAGTGCCAGCATCGTGGGCGCGCCGCGCACCAGCCGGAGCGTCCCCGTCGAGGATTCCGCCACGCGGCGGGTCCCGTCGGCGGCGGTCAACTGGACGAGGCGCATGACGGCCCGTAGTATACAGCGCGATGCCGCGGTTCACGGGCCAGGTCATCCTTGTCACCGGCGGGTCCGCGGGGTTGGGAGCCGGCATCGCGGCGCGGCTGGCCGCGGAGGGCGCCACGGTCATCGTGAACGGGCGTGACGCGGGCGCGGTGGACCGGACGGTGGCGGTCCTGCGGGCGGCGGGCGGCGTGGCGGAGGGCTGGTCCGCGGATGTCACCGATGAATCCGTGGTCGGGACGGGCCTCGAGGGCCTCCTCCGGCGCCACGGCGGGCTGGACGGACTGGTGCACAGTGCCGGGATGGTCGGGGTCACCCGAAAAAATATCCTTCAGTATCCCGACGAGGAATTCGATCGCGTGGTCCGGACCAATCTCACCGGGTCGTTCCTGGTGGCCCGGGCCTGCCTGCCGCCGATGGCCCGGCGCGGGCGCGGTCGGGCCCTGTTCCTGGCGTCCATGGCGGGGCGGGACGGCAATCCGGACATGATGGGGTACACGGCGGCCAAGGCGGGCGTGTTCGGGCTGGTCAAGGCGCTCGGCCGGGAATTCGCCGGGACGGGCGTGACCGTGAATGGACTGGCCCCGGCGGTGGTGCGCACCGCGCTGGTGGACGCCATGGACCCCGCCCATGTGGACTACCTCACCCGGCTGATTCCCATGCGCCGCACGGGAACGATTGCGGAGGTGGCGGCCCTGGCGGCCTGGATCCTGGGGCCAGAATGTTCGTACACGACCGGATTCATCTTCGATGCCTCCGGCGGCCGGGCGACCTACTAGAATGAGGGCGTCGTGAGCCGCCGGATGGACTTCGGGCTGTGTGCCTACGGGATCCCCTGGACCGCCGGGTTCGCGGGCCACGGAACGCCCCGGGCCAATCCCCGGCCGCTGGACACGGTCGGCCTGCTGGACTTGGCCTCGCGGCTGGGGCTGGGCGGCGTGGAATTGCCGCCCTCCGGGCTGCCCGCCGACACGGCACCGCCCGTGGCCACCGATCTACGCCGGCGCGCCGAACACCTGGGGCTGACGCTCGTCATCGCGGGTGGCCGGGTGGCAGAAGGGACGCTTGGCGCCGACCTGGCCTTCGCCGCCGCCGCGGGAGCCCGCGTGGTACGGTGCACCTTGAGCGGAATTCTGTGCGGCGACCGCCGCGCCCTGGGACGGGCCGGCTGGGAGGAGCTGTTGCGCGCCGCCACGGCCACGCTCAAGGCCGCGGCGCCGCAGGCCCGCGATCTGGGACTTTCCATCGCGGTTGAGAATCATCAGGATGCCACCTCCGCCGACCTCCTCCGGCTTTGCGAGGAGGCCGGCGATCCGGTGGGGGTGAACCTGGACACGGGCAATCCGTTGGCGGTCGCCGAGGACCCGGTCGAGTTCGCACGGCGCATCCTGCCGGTGCTCCGGAATGTCCACCTCAAGGACTATCGGATCATCCGGTCCGAGGTGGGGTTCCGGCTGGCGCACTGCGCCATCGGGGCGGGGGTCGTGAATTACGCGGCACTGTTCGCGCTGTTTCGCACTCGGCCTGCGGTGACCCTCAACCTGGAGATGGCGGCGCTGGGCGAGCGGCACATCAAGGTGCTGGAGGACGCGTGGTGGGCCGGATATCCGCCCCGCGAGGCGTCCTCCCTCCTCCCGTTTTTCAGGATTTGGCATGAACGAGAAGAGACGGCCGCCTGGCAGACGCCATGGGACAGCGGTGCTGATGCGCAGTTGACCGCCTGGGAGATGGACCGGCTGGCCGAGTCCGTGACCCGCATCGCCGAACTGCGCGCGGGAATCGCCGGTCCCGCGGGGGCGCGCGCATGACCGAGCCCTCGGTCCGCGACCTCTTCAACCTTGCCGGCCGGGTGGCGCTGGTCACCGGCGGTTCCAAGGGGCTGGGCCGGTCCATCGCCCTCGGGCTGGCCGAGGCGGGCGCGGCCACGGTGCTGGTTTCGCGCCACGCGGAGGAGGCGGCCGCGGCGGCGGCGGGTATCGCGGCGGCGACCGGGCAGGCGTCGCGCGGGTTGGCGGCCGATGTCACCCGGGAGGAGGAAGTCACCCGCACGGTGGATGCGGTCCTCAAGGAGCACGGTCGGCTGGACATCCTCGTGAACAGCGCGGGGATCAATATCCGCCACCCGATCGAGGAGTATCCCCCCGCGGAGTTCCAGCAGGTGATCGAAACCAACCTCACCGGCACCTGGCTGTGCTGTCGGGCGGTGAGCCGCGTCATGAAGGAATTACATCGAGGGTCGGTCATTAATATCGGGTCGGCGCTGTCGGCGGTGGGGCTGGCCGAGCGCACCGCCTACACCGCGGCCAAGGCCGGGGTGCTGGGGCTGACCCGCACGCTGGCGCTGGAATGGGCCGCGGCGGGGGTGCGGTGCAACGCGATCTGCCCCGGGCCGTTCCTGACCGAGATGAACCAGCCCCTGCTCAAGACCCCGGTCAAGGCGAAGGCGGTGCTGGAGCTGACCGCCTTCAACCGCTGGGCGGACCTGCACGAGATCCGCGGCGCGGCGGTCTTTCTGGCCAGCGACGCCGCCTCGTATGTCACGGGAGCCGCCTTGTATGTGGACGGCGGGTGGACCGCGAAGTGACGGACGCGCTCCCCCGGAAGCTCGCGGGCCGCGTGGCGCTGGTCACCGGCGCGGCGCGCGGGCTGGGCCGGAGCATCGCGCTCCGGCTCGCGCGGCTGGGGGCGGACGTCGTCATCGCGGATCTGAACCTGGCGGGGGCCAAGGAGTTCAACGAGACGCTCTCGGCCGCCACGGTGATGGACGAATGCCGGGCGTTGGGTGTCCGGTCCATCGGCCTGGAGGGCGATGCGAGTTCCGAAGCCCACGTGAAGGCGATGTTCGCCCGCGTCAAGAACGAGCTGGGCGGCGTGGACCTTCTGGTCAACGCCGCGGGCGGGGTTCTGCGGCCCCCGGCGCGCGGCCACGCCGATACCATGCCCCAGGACGACTACCGGTTCATCATGGACATCAACCTGACCAGTACCATCCTGTGCTCGCAGGCGGCCGTGGTCCACATGAGGGAGAAAGGCCGGGGCCGCATCGTGAGCCTGGCCTCGCAGGCCGGAGTCAAGGGCGGAACCTTCGCCGTCCACTACGCCATCGCCAAGGCGGGAGTCATCCACTTCACCCGGTGCTTGGCGGCCGAGGTGGGCCCCCACGGCATCACGGTCAACTGCATTGCTCCCGCGTTCATCAATTCGAGCCGCGCGCTGGCCCAGTTTCCCGAGCGGCAGGAGCTCGCCGGGACGATCCCCCTGCGCCGACTGGGCGAGCCGGAGGACGTGGCCAAGGCCGTTGAATTCCTCGTGACCGACCTCTCCGACTATGTCACCGGCCAGTGCCTCGCCGTCTGCGGGGGACTGACCCTGACCCCCAGTTGACCGTCCCCGCACCGCGCCTGGCTGGGATGACCATCGCGTCGTGGATTGCACTCATCGCGTCGTGCGGGTGGTTGTACTGGGGACTCATCCTCTTCTACCACGGGACTTATGATGACGTGTACATCTCACAGCGGTATGCCGACAATCTTGCCGCTGGTGAAGGCTACGCGTTCAATCGCGGCGAAGCGGTCGAGGGCGCGTCGAATCCGCTGTGGGTCTTCCTCATCGCCGCCTGCCGATGTTTCGGAATGAACGGCGTGTTTGCCGCCAAGGTGGCCGGCGCGGCATGTGCATTGCTGCTTCCTGTCGTTGCGGTCGCGCTGGCCGTGGGCATGGCCCCTGACTCGCCGCCGGTGATCGCGGGATGGCTTGTCGGGTTGTCTGCGCCCCTCGCCATGTGGGGCGTCAACGGGCTGGAAACCCCCGCGTATGCCCTGGCGGTCACGCTGGGACTGATGTGTGGCGCGGCCGACCTCACCCGCTTGCACGGGTGGCCACGGGCAGCTCCCGCATTCGCCGCGGCGGCGTGGCTCAGGCCGGAGGGTCCGCTGCTGGCCGTTCCCTATCTCTTGGCGATGGCGTGGCGCGCGCGCCACCATCGCGGGGCCCGTCGCGCCACCGTGCAGGCATGGGGGATCGTGGCCGGGGGGGTCGGACTTCTGGTCGCCTGGCGTTTCGCCTTGTTCGGTGTCCTCCTTCCCAATACCTATTACGCCAAGTTGGCGAACCCTGAAATCTGGCCAGGAGGCGACGGCCGGCAGTATGTGATCCGGGGCCTCGCCGGGGCAGGGGGCGTGCCCTTGTTGTGCGGCATGGCGGCGGCGTTCGTGATGCGCGGCGTCGTTCTGAGTTCTGTTCGGCTCACCGCGGCGACCGTCCTGTGCCAGATTTGCTTCATCTGGTGGACAGGGGGCGACTGGATGGACGGGTACCGGTTCTGGGTGCCCGTCCTCCCGGCCTGTCTCACACTCGCGGCGGTCGGCGCCGGTGCGCTCTGGCGGACCGCGGCACCGTCGTGGGGAACGGGGGGACGATGGCTGGTCGCGGCCTGCGCCTGCTGGCTGACGATCGTCCACGCGATTCAGGCCCGGGATCCCCTGGAAGAGAAGTTGGGCGGCTACACCACCGCCCTGATGCAGGGTCATGGCCGGGTCGCTCAATGGCTCCGCGATCGCGTGTCGCCGGGAACCCTGCTGGCGATTGCCGACGCGGGCTATGTGCCGTGGTTCACGCGACTGCCGACGGTGGATCTGCTCGGCCTGAACGACGCATTTATCGCACGTCATCCGCCGCGAGCCTGTGCCGACTATGTGATCGAGCGGAGGCGTCCGGGGGTGGTTGTCCTCGCGCAACGCGATCACCGGGGTGTCTGGCCCCTGGATCGCCTGATCGCAGCGCGGTCGGACTTCGAGCGAGGCTGGCGGCAGGTCACCCGGGTGAACTTCCCTGCCTACGATCTCGTGGTCTACCTGCGCCGCGACCTTTCGCTTCTCCCTCGCCGGTGACTTCAGCCGCGTGACCCAGCCGGCCTTGAGGCTAGAATGTGGCGGTGGAGAGCAACAGGACGATCCCCCTGCGCCGACTGGGCGAGCCGGAGGACGTGGCCAAGGCCGTCGAATTTCTTGTGACGGACCTGTCGGACTATGTCACCGGGCAGTGCCTCGCCGTCTGCGGGGGACTGACCCTGACCCCGAGCTGATGCGGCGCGCGGGCCCCATCCTGGCCGCCCTGCTCGCGGCGCCGCCCGCCGGTGCGGTGCCGGCGTACCTCCAGATGTTTCGGGCTCACTACCACCCGCCCGCCGTCTCCTGCATGGTCTGCCATGCCGACCACGCCGGCGGCAAGATGAACGCCTACGGCGATGCGTTCCGGAAGGCCGGCGCCTCCTGGGAGGCGTTTGTCGCCATCGGCGGCCAGGACGCGGACGGTGACGGCACCCGGAACGGCGTGGAGATCCGGGCCGGGTCCAATCCGGGTGACCCGGCCAGCACACCGAAGGCGCCGGGCGGGTGGCTGCGAACCGTGCCCCTCGGGGAGACGATGCCGCTGGAGGCGCTGGGCCGGATGTTCCCGGGCATCGGCAAGTTTGAGGTCCGTGAGGTCACGCTGTCGGCGCGGGCCGCCCGGGCCGTGGGGCAGGCGCTGGGCGCGCCGCTGACGCGCGGCGACCAGTTTGCGACGCTCTACTTCCCGGTGGACCTGACCAAGTCCCCGCCGGCGCGGGTCGGCGTGGCCGTCTTCCCGGCGGCGCCGGTGGCGGGGGGACTCTTTCTGGGCTCCATCGCGCTCGGGGCCGACGGGCTCGTGCGGAGCGCGTGGGGGGGCATTTTCCGGGCGGACGGCCGGGATGACCTGTCTGAACTGGGGCGCCAACTCACGGGCAGGTCCTCGGCCGACCGGCTGGAGATCGGCGCGGACCTTCCGCCTGTGCCCGGGCGCGGGCACGACGCCGCCGTGGCCGGCGCCCGCGAGTTCCGCAAGGCGCTCCTGGTCGTGACCCGGGCGCTCAACGGTTCCTGACCGTAAACGTCACCGTCCCGTCCCCGCCCTCCTCGAATTCCGGCGTCGCTGGGTTGCCGTCCACCCCGATGTCCCTCCAGCCGCCGTTGACGCGCAGGCGCTGGGGGCCGTCCGCCAGTCCCGTGGTTGAGATGGCGCCGAGGATCACGGGGATGCCCGACCAGTCGGCGCGCTGGCGGTCGTCGAGCCGGACGGTGACCGGCACGGCCACGATCCCTTGCGCGCCCTCGACCGAGACGGTGAAGGAGGGCCAGACCTCGGTCCGGGGCATGAGCCAGCACTTGAAATAGATGGTGCCGGTGAACACGCAGTTGGGGGTGCCCGACAGGTAGGCGGAAGCCGTGGTGAGGGGCACGAACCGGTGGGCCAGCTCGTCCCAATTCCATGACCGGTCACACACGGCGGGCCAGCGGTCGGGATCGTCGGAGTGGGAGAAGGCGACCCGCGTCAGGAGAAACGCCGCCATGTCCAGGGTAGGGCCGCCGTCCTTGCCCTTCACCATGGCGTAGGCCATCCGGCCCGTTTCCGTTCGCGTGACCGGCGCGGCGGCGTAGCCCGGCCGGCCCGTTGCCGTCCGCGTCACGGGGGACGGGGCGGCGGTGGCCGTCAGCGCGAGGAAGCCGGCGATCACGGCGTTCATCCCGCTCATTAGACGCCATCGGCCTGCGCGGGTGTTCCCGCCCCTGTAGAATCAATGGATGAATCCGCCGCCGGTTTCGGGATTTTCGGGGCTCGGGATCGCGCCCGCCTATCTCGCGGCGCTGACCCGGCTCAAGATCACCGTGCCCACGCCGATCCAGACCCAGGCCATCCCCGTGGCCCTGACCGGCAAGGATGTGGCCGGGATCGCGCAGACCGGAACGGGCAAGACGATCGCCTATGGCATCCCGATGCTTCAGCGGCTGGCCGAGGTCAACGGGCTGGGCCTCGTCGTCCTGCCCACCCGGGAGCTGGCCCTCCAGGTGGATGAGGCCCTGCGCCAGGTCGGGCAGGTGCAGGGCTTGCGCACGGCGGTCATCATCGGCGGCGCGGGCATGGGTCAGCAGATCGAGGCGATCCGGCGCGGTCCCCAGGTCGTGGTCGCCACGCCCGGCCGGCTCAACGACCATCTCCAACAGCGGACCATCCGGCTGGACGGGGTGAAGATCGTCGTGCTCGACGAGGCTGACCGGATGCTCGACATGGGGTTCGCGCCGCAGATTGAGCGCATCTTCCAGACCCTGCCCCGGGACCGTCAGACCCTCCTGTTTTCGGCCACCATGCCCGACGGCATCATGCGGCTGGCCTCCGCCTACATGAAGACGCCCGTCCGGGTGGAGGTGGCGCCGGCGGGGACCGCGGCGGCGGGGGTGACGCAGGAGATCTTCGTCCTGCCACGCGAGGCGCGCAACCGGCTGATGGACAAGCTGCTCCAGCAATACGCGGGCACGACCCTGATCTTTTCCCGGACCAAGCACGGGGCCAAGCGACTGGTGCAGGTGATCCGGAACATGGGGCACACGGCCGCCGAACTGCACGCCAACCGGTCCATGGCCCAGCGTCGGGAGGCCCTGGACGGGTTCAAGGCAGGGAAGTACCGGGTCCTCGTGGCCACCGACATCGCCTCACGGGGCATTGATGTCACCGGGATCGGGCTGGTGCTCAACTACGATCTGCCCGACAACCCGGGCGACTACGTCCACCGGATCGGCCGCACCGCCCGGGCGGGCGCCGGCGGCCATGCCATCTCCTTCGTGGCACCCGAACAGCGCGGCGAGGTGCGGCATATCGAACGGCTGATCCGCAAGAGCCTGGCGGTCTCGCCGGTGCCGCACGACCTGCCGCCCGAACGGCGGGCCCCGCCACGGGAGGCGCCGTACCGTGACCCGCGCGCGCGCCCCCCCCAACCCGGGCCGGCGCACCGGGGTGGCCCCGGATTCGCCCGGGGCGGCCCGGGACACCAGCATGGGGGCGGAGCCTCGCAGGGCGGCGGGCGCGATCAGCGCCGCTGGAGCAGGAGGTAGACGGGGGATTCGCTGATCGGGATGGTGGCGAGCCGGCCGTGTGCGCGGATGCGGGGGGCAGTCGCCGGCCGGCCGGTGAGCGGCATCGTGGTGACCCGGAGGATTCGCTCGCCCGCCACCGGCAGGTCGAAGGTGCCGGTGCGATTCGTCGCGGTGGGCGACCAGGCAACGACCGCCGCGCGGGTGGGGTCCGTGCCGTGGACGAACCGGTAGGCGTACACCCGGCCGGGGGTTTCCTCGAGGACGGTCTCGAACCGGTAGTCCCCGAGCGTGGCCAGCAGGTGGCTGACGGCGTGGAAGGAGGGCTTGGGGACGAACCGGCGGGTGAGCCCGGAGGCGGCGTGCAGGGACGGCTGGTCCTCATCATTGAAGAAATAGATGTAGGCCCGCGCAATTCCCATCCGTGCGAACATCAGGAAGGAGCGCACCAGAAACTGCGCCTGCCGGGTGTCCGTGACCCCGATCCATGCTGATCCCTCCCCGGTGGCCGGCGGCTTCCTGGTGCTGGCATCCCACCCGAACTCGGTGACCCACACGGGCTTGGTCGGGGCATGGGCATCGCGCCAGGCCAGCGCGGCGCGGACCTCGCCCAGATAGGGAATCGCCGGGTCCTCGGGGTAGGAGCGCCGCCAGGTGGGCCACAGCGCGGCGAAGGCATACACATGAAGGTTCAGGGCGTCGTACAGGGCGTCCAGCCCGTCGAGGCACGCGATACCGCGCGAAAAATCCCCGCTGGCCGTCATGGACAGCGCACAGGGCAGGAGGGTCATCCGGGAATCGCCGGCCCGGACGCCTGCCGCCATCGCGGCGAAGGTCCGGCGGTAGGCGGCGTCGGAATAACGGCCCGGCTCGTTGCCCATCTCCACCGAGGTCACCAGCGGGGTGGCGGAGGAGGGGCCGAAGGCCCGGGCGAACGCCTCGCCGTACCGGCGGGGATCGGCCTCGGGGTCCCGCCACCGGGTCGCGCCGATGCCGTCGAACATGAGGCAGACGTCCGTCGTGAACCCCGCGCCGTGCCAGGAGCCATAGACCTGCCGCCAGTTCACCCGGTTCTTCGCCTCGGGGAAGGGCGGCAGGACCCCAGTGTCCTCTCCCAGGTCCCACTCCACGGGGTGATAGTCCCGGACCAGCGCACAGGCCGGCGCGTAGAGGGCGGTACGGAACTGGACCGTGTGTCCGTTGATCCCCATGAACTCGCGCATGAGGGGGGTCGCCGCCGTGACTCCGCGCCCCGGGAACAGGGCCAGCACCAGGCCCGCAAGAGGTCGTAACCGCATGCGATCAGGATACCCCGGCGGCTGGAGGCGACACTTCCCCGCGCTGGGGGCGTCGAACGGAATGACCGGAGACAGGCTGGTGAGGAGGGGAACGATGAAACGGCAAGGATGGTTGGTGATGGCGGCGGTCCTGGCGTTGGCGCCGCTGGCGGCGCGCGCGGATCATCATCCGGGTGGCGGCCGGGACGGTGACAAGGAAGGCGGCAAGGGCCGTGGGGACTGGATGGCGAAGAAGCTCGACCTCACGCCGGACCAGGCGACCCGCATGAAAGCGGTCGGCGAGGAACAGCGCAAGGCCATGGAGCCCCTGCGTGACGCCCTCAAGATCAAGGTGGACGAACTGCGCCTGCTGGTGGACGCCAAGGCGTCGGATGACAAGCTGACCGCCAAG
>JAHFSL010000040.1:0-10377 GCA_023265785.1 Candidatus Coatesiibacteriota bacterium
ATGCCGGAACCGCCTCCTGGAACAAATGTGCGACGCACAACGTCCGCATTCCTGACAGGAAGAGGAGCACAACGACGCACACCAACTTGACATGAAAGCGCCAGCCCCATGATGTTGCGAAATCCGGGATGGAACCAATGACAGCCGCGAGATTACCCATTCCCGTTGCCACCAGGACTCCAACGCTTGCCCAGAAGAGATATTCATAGCGGAAAGCTATCAAGACCGCTCTGACAGCATCGGAGCCTCCCCGCCAGTTGGCTTTCCCCCACATCAGTGCCACCAGGGTGGCACTTCCCCCGACGATGACGGCCATCGCCATGACATGCAGGAACCGTACCAGGAACGCCAACGGGTGGGGGTGAAGGATGGTCACCCGCGCACCGCTTCGTAGGCGTCCCGCCCAGGGGCCCGGCCCGCCCACCGGCCATGGCCGGCCGGTCCAACCTCCGCCGCTGCGCTCGTTTTGAACATGTTCAAAATATCCCAGATCATGGACGCGTTGTCAAGTGGGGGCGATGGATGCTACGTCATCGGGAGGGAGGGCGTGCGGGCGGAGAGATTTGAACTCCCACGGGGTTTCCCCCACAGGCTCCTAAGGCCTGCGTGTCTGCCGTTTCACCACGCCCGCTCCTGTCCCGAAGGGGGAAACCGAGGTTTCCCCCCTACGGCGGACCGTATTCATCTTAACCTCAAAAGGAAACGGTCCTGCCACCTCCCACCTATCTCCTAGCGCCAATCGCTCTGACCAGGCTCATCTGCCGCTTGGCTTCCACTCAAGGAAGAATCGAAATCTACTCAAACGCCGAGCCAAGGCGGCTATGATTTCTTGAAATAGAACGAGAGGGCCCGGGGAGTGTCCCGGCGACGCTTCACCCCATGGGAGAACAGGGCCCGAATGAGGTCCTCGCCCACCCGGATCCGCTCACGCGCCGTCATGCGCCGGAGCGCCTTTCCCCGCATCCGCTCGGCACGGCGACTGTAGGCGACCGGATCGTGAATCATTGATCCAATTCTATCAGGACCCACGCTCCGCTAGCCCTTGACGGCGCCCAGGGTGAGGCCGCGGACGAGCCAGCGCTGGGCGACCAGCGCCAGCACCGCGGGGGGCCCGAGGGCCAGCAGGGAGCGGGTGGCAACGTACCAGAACTGGATGCCCTGCGTGTGCTCCGTTCCCGCGATCAGGACGGGCATCGTGACCGCGTGATGGTAGGACAGAGTCAGCGCGAACAGGAACTCGTTCCACGAGAAGGCCATGCACAGCACGGCGGCGGCGGCTAGCCCGGGCAGGGCAACGGGCAGGACGACCCGGTGAAAGGCCACCCAGGTGGAGGCGCCATCCACCCGCGCGGCCTCCTCCAGCTCCGCCGGCAGGTCGGCGAAGAGGTCCTGCAGGATGAGGGCGGCAAACGGCGCATTCATGGCGGCGTGGACAAGAATGAGGGCGAGGGGCGTATCGAGCAGGCCCAGGGTCTTGAACATGAGAAAGTAAGGCGCCAGCAGGACCACCGGCGGCAGGAACCGCTGGGAAATGAGCCAGAGCCACCAGAACCGCTTCTGGCGGTCGTTGGAGAGCCGGGCCACCGCGTACGCCGCGGGGGTGGCCAGCGCCAGCGCGAGCAGGGAAGAGAGCACCGCCACGAGCGTGCTGGTCCCCATCGCCCCGCGCAGTTCGGGGCCCCGGCTGGTCAGTTCCTCCTGCCAGTGCATGAGGGTGGGCTGGAACTGGAGGAACGGAATGACCTTCAGCGAAAAGACATCCACCGGCTGTTTGACCGAGGTCAGGACCGTCCAGATGAGCGGCCCGACCGCCCACAGGACGGCCACCCCGAGCGCCGCCGGGACCACCAGCCGGGTCAGGCCGCGGCGCGCTTCAGGTTCCATCGGGCCAGCACCTGGCACAGGACGGCGACGAGGGCGAAGAGAACCCACGCCAACGCCGAGCCATAGCCAAAATCAAAGAACGTCATGCACTTGCGATAGGCCAGCAGGGAGAGCGTTTCGGTTCCCAGCCCCCCGCCGGTCAGGCTGAACGGCAGGTCGGCCAGCTTCAGCCCCTCGACAAACCGAAGGAGGGCGGCCAACGCCAGCGTGGGCCGCAGGAGCGGGAAGGTCAGGTGGCGAAACCGCCCCCAGGCGGTCAGGGGCTCCAGTCGCGCGGCCTCAAAGAGGTCCACCGGCTGGGCCAGCAGGCCGGCATAGGCGATCAGGAAGGTGAATGGGGTCCACTCCCACAGGTCGGCCAGCAGGAGCGAAAGGAAGGCTCCCCCCTGGCTGGACAGCCAGGGCACCCCGGGTGCGCCGATCCCGGCCAGCGCCAAATTGAGCGGTCCGGACTCCTCATGAAACACGGTCAATCCGAGGTACCCCAGCGCGACGGGTGCCATGAACAGCGGCAGGGTCAGCGGGGTGCGGGCGAGCTCCCCCATGCTCCCGGCGGCCCGGACCAGCAGGGCCAGCCCGAGCCCCAGCGCCGTCTCCAGGATGGCGGCGAGGGCGGCGAAGCCTACGGTGAACCGGAGCGCATCCCGGAACCGGTAGTCGCCCAGGACCGTTGCGAACTGGCCCAGCCCGGCGAAGGACCAGCCACCGTCCGCGGGATCAATCCGGCCTACCGCCAGCGCGAGGGACCAGAGGAGCGGAAAGACGGTAAGGAGGGCGATCCCGGTGACCAGCGGCGCCAGAAACAGGCGCCGCTCCCTACGGCGCGTACCCAATGGCCTCCCGGTACAGCCGCTTCTGCTTGTCCGGCCCGCGGCGGGCGGTGATGGCCCGCCAGTCGTCCGCGACGCGGTCCAGCGCCTGCCGGGGATTGACACTCCCCGCCGTCGCCTCGGCCAGGTGCAGGTCCAGCGCATCCCAGTATTCCGGCGTGCCCGGGATGCGCAGATAGGGCAGGGTGGTCTTGGTCATGAAGTAATTTTCGTGGTAGGCGCGGAGGTATTCCTTCACATCGGAAGGGTCCCAGCCCGCCTCCTGGTAGTCCGCCAGCAGGGCCTGGCCCTGGGGCACGAGCCAGTGGAACGACATGCCCGGGTTGATTCCCGTCCAGCCGTGCGTTTCGTTGTAGAAGTTGACCTCCCGGGACGCCTGCCAGGCCAGGAAGTCATAGGCCGCCTCGGGATGCTTGCTGAACCGGGAGATGACGCCGTGCCAGGAGGCCCCGACCGTGTTGGCAACCAGGTTCGGCTTCTCCAGCTTCCGCCACGCCTTGGCCTGCCCGTCCCATACGTCCCGGCTCCCGGGCAGGGTCGCGCACCCCAGCAGGCCCCGCACCCGCGACTTGGCGGGGTCCTGGGCCAGCGCGCCGACATCGCCCCAGGAGAAGATCATGGCCGACCTGCCCCGCAGGAAGTGGTCCCAGGCCTCCCCCAGGCTCCAGGCCAACTGGGCGTGGGGGCCGGCCTTCGCCAGATCCACCAGCCGCTCGAGCGCCCGCACATGGCCGGGCGAGTTGATCAGCGGCTCCATCGTCTCGGGGTCAAACCAGTACACCCCGTGCCAGCGATCCAGCCGGCCGGGCAGGACGGTGTACGGTGCCGAGAGCGCCATGTAGTGGAAGAACCCCTGGCCCCCGCGCTTCAAGTGCATCACGATGCCGGTTCCACCGGTGCCGTCATCCAGCGGTGTCCCGGCGTTGAAGGTCCGGCCGTTGAAGAACTCCGCCAGATCGCGCACCTGGTCCCAGGTCCGCGGCGGATCGGGCAGGGCGTACCGGAACCGGGAGCGGAATTCCTTCCGGGCCGCCGCATTGCGGAACACATCCTTCCGGTAGTACAGGATCATGGCGTCCGCATCGTTGGCCGCGCCATAGTACTTCCCGTTCCACTGCAGGAGGCTTCGGATGGGTGGCACCACCTCCCTCGGATTCCACGCCGGGAACCGGGGGTCCTTCATCCACCGATCAATCGGCAGGATGTAGTTCCCCTCGATGTAGTCGCCGTAGAACCACGAGGGACCGATGAAGGCGTCATAGAACCCCGCGCCGGAACGAAGATCTCCGAAGATTTTTTCATACAGCTCCCCGAAGGGCACCTCCGCGATGTCCAGCATGGCCCCGGTCCGCTCCCGCCACCGGTCGCGCCAGTGGTACAGCGGACCCGAGATGGCCCCCTTGGGACCGGAGGCGAAGACAGCGATGGTGATCTTGACCCCGTCATAGGGCTTGGCCGCCGCCGTACCCGAAAGAAAGAGGGCCGCCATGGGAACCAGAACGCGTATCCGCATGCCCGGTATTCTAGCCCGAAGACGCGGAAACCCCGAATTCGCGTGCTATTATCAATCCATGTCCATGAAGCTTGGCCCGCAGGAAATCGCCTCCCTCCGGCTGATCCTCAAGAAGATCGCCTTCCTGGACCAGTTAAAGATCAACGAACTGGACGAACTGATCGGCGCGCTCGACAAACGCCCGTTTCACCGGGGCGAGGTCCTGATCAAGCAGGGCACCATCGGCGAGACCTTCTTCATCCTGGCTTCCGGCTCGGCCGGTGTGTACAAGGAAAAGTTCCTGTCCAGCAAGAAGATCGCGGAGATCGGCCCGGACACCTATTTCGGCGAGATGGCCCTCCTGGACAACGCCCCGCGCACCGCCACCGTGGTCGGCGAGGGTGATGGCGAGGTCTACTTCCTGCCGCGTGAGACCTTCAAGAAGGTCCTGCTCAATAATCCCGGTATCGCGGCCCAGATCCGCCAGACCTCGGACTACCGGAAGGCCCAAAACCGGGCGCTGGATGTGAAGAAGGAGTGAGGGGCCGGCCGTGAAATTGCCGATCGAGACCCTCCAGCAGGTCCACCAGATGCTGAACGCCATTCCCTTTCTCAAGATGCTCAAGCAGGGCGAGATCGAGGAAATGGCCTTGAGCCTCAACCTGCGGCATTACATGAAGGACGAAACCATCATCCGGCAGGGCGAGCCGGGTAAGCTCTTCTACCTCAACTTCAAGGGCCGGGTCGGGGTCTACCGTTCAAAGCTGTTCGGCAAGAAGCAGGTCGCGACCATCGGGGCCGGGGAGTTCTTCGGTGAGATTGCGCTGATCGAGAATGTCCCCCGCACCGCCACGGTCATCGGGCTGGAGGATGGCGAGATGTTCACCCTCGCCCGGGAATCCTTCGAGAAGGTCCTGCTGGCCAACCCCGGGATCGCCACCGTCATCCGGCAGATCTCGGAGACCCGCCGCGCCGCCAACCAGGAAGCCTGACTACAAGGACTCCCGAATGGCGCGGAGGGCGAAGGCCAGCTCCCGCGGCCCGTGCGCAAATGACAGGAAGGCGGCCTCGAACTGGGACGGCGGAAAGAGTACGCGCCGCTTCCGGAGGGTGTTGAAGAACCGCGCGTAGCGTTTCGTGTCGCACCGGCGGGCATCAGCGGCCGTGACGATCGGCCCTGCCCCGAAGAAGACGGTGAACATCCCGCACACGGCATTGACCGCCACCCGGACGCCCCGGTCCCGGGCGGCCTCCCGAATGCCATCACAGAACGCACCGGTCGTCTCCGCCAGTGCCCCATAATCGGCCCTTCCCAGCGCCGCCAGCGCCGCGATTCCGGCCGCCACCGCCACAGGATTTCCCGAAAGCGTGCCCGCCTGGTACACCGGCCCCTCCGGCGAGAGCCGCTTCATGAGATCCGCCCGGCCGCCGTACGCACCCACCGGAAATCCCCCGCCGATCACCTTGCCCAGTGTCGTGAGGTCCGGGGTGATGCCGTACTTGCGCTGGGCCCCACCCCAGGCCACCCGGAACCCGGTCATCACCTCGTCCAGGATCAGGATCGTGCCCGTGCGCCGGGTCTCCTCGCGCAGGGCTTGCAGGAATCCGGGCTGGGGTTCAATGACGCCCATGTTCCCCACCACCGGCTCCACGATGACCGCCGCAATTTTCCGACCGGATTTCCGGAAGATGGCCCGGAGCGCGGGGAGATCGTTATAGGGAATGATCAGCGTCAGCCGGGCGAACGCATCGGGCACCCCCGGCGAAGCGGGAATCCCGAACGTCGCCAGCCCCGACCCTGCCGCGGCCAGCAGGCCATCGGCGTGGCCGTGGTAACAGCCATCAAACTTGAGGATGAAGTCACGGCCGGTCGCCCCCCGGGCCAGCCGGATGGCACTCATGGTCGCCTCCGTGCCCGAGTTCACCAGCCGCACCAGTTCAAGGGATGGCAGGGCGCCCTTGAGCGCCTTGGCCAGCTCCACCTCACCCTCCGTCGGCAGGCCGTAGGAGGTCCCCCGGGCCAGCGCCTTCCGGGCCGCGGCCAGGATGCCGGGGTGGCCGTGCCCCAGCAGATGCGGCCCCCAGCCCCCGATGAAGTCGAGGTACTTCCGCCCGGCCGCATCCCAGAGATACGGGCCCTTGGCCCGGCGGATGAATGGCGGCGCCCCGCCCACCGCCTTGAACGCCCGCACCGGGCTGTTCACCCCCCCGACGAGGTGCTTCCGGGCCTCGGAAAAAATCCGGTCATTGACGGTCATGGCAATGAAGATACCAGAGCACGGGCGGCCATTCCGCCGGACTTGACGGCGCTCTCGATCGTCGCGGGCAGGCCGGTCTGCACCCAGTCCCCGGCCAGCGCAAGGCCGGGGAGGGGCAGGAGCGCCGAGGGGCGCAGGGCGTCGGTGCCGGGGGTGAGCGAGACCGTGGCCTTGGTTTCCCAAACCGTCCGGGCGCGCTCCACCATGGCTGGCCGGGAGGCGGGGAGGAATCGATTCAACTCCTCCCGCGCCAGGGCCGCCAGTTCATCCGGCTTCTTCCCCAGCAGGTCACGGGCACCGCTCTTGACCAGGCACAGGTGCTCCCGGCCACCCGGTGTCCCGCCGACGATGGCCGATCGATTGAACACCCAGTGGAAGGCCCCGTCGAGGAAGCCCGAGAACCGGCCGGGGTGGACGGGCCGGTCCAGCCAGAGGTGGACCGTGACGATCGGCGAGGGCTGGAACTTCGCGATGGATTCGCGCAGACTGGCCAGTTCGGCAACGCCTTCCAGCAGGGGCACCAGGTCCCACGGAGGGACTGTCGAGATCACGGCGTCCGCTTCCAGGTCGGTCCCATCGGCCAGCCGGACGCCGCGAACTGCCCCGTCCCGCACGAGCAGGCGGGTCGCCCAGGCACCCACGCGCAGGGAGCCTCCGGCCGCCATGATGGCCTGGCCGGCCGCGCTCACATACGTCTCGCCCAGCCCGGCGGTGGCAAACCCGATGACGCACCCGGCATTACCCGTCCGGGCAAGTTCCTGCAATGAAACGACGAAGGGTAGGGCCGACGCCGTCTCGGGTAATTCATTCAGCGCGGCAATGGCCAGCGGATCGAAGAGGGTCTCGCGCGCGTCCGCCGGAATCCCCCGGGCGTCCTCCCACTCGCGCACGGTCATGCGGTCCAGCCCCCGGCCCGGGTGCAGGACATCCTTCGCAATCCGGGCCGCCGAAAGCCCGGCCGCACCCAGCAAATGAAACGGCGGAGGTAGGGCAGAGGTTTTGACGACGACAGGCGGGCCGGCCGCGCGCAGGTAAGAAACCTCCATGCGGGGCTGGAACGAAAGTCGGTCCGCCGTCCCCAGCGCCTTGAACCAGCCCCTGGTCTCCCGGTAACAGCCCATGAAGATGTGCTGGCCGGTATCCACCGGCTCGCCGGTCTCCGGATCAGGGGCGGAGCCGGCCCGGCCACCAGGGTGGTTCTTTCGTTCAAGAATAATTATTTCATGGCCCGCCCGGGCCAGTTCCCAGCCGGCCCGCAGGCCGCCCAGCCCCGCCCCCACCACGATGACCCGGCGGCGGGCCCTCACGCCACGCGGGTGTGCAGCCAGGTGACGCCGGCGATCATGGCCTTCTCGTACCCCGAGAGCCTGGGGGGATGGCCATCCAGCGGGAGGTCAAGCGCCTTGCCCATCTTCTTGAGCAGGGCGTCGTAGGTCTCGCGCATGATCTCGGGGCCGAGGAGTTTCCGCTTGAGGGGGCCGTCCAGAAGTTCCCGGGCCTTGATGAGGTGCAGTTCCGCCCGCCGCAATTCCAGCCGGGCCATCTTGAAGTACTTGACCGTCGGGGCGCCCTTCTTCAGTTCCTCCACAGTGAACTCCATCATGGCGAAGTCGTCCATCGGCCAATAGACCCGGCCGCGGCCCAGATCCTCCTTGAGGTCCCGCAGGATGTTGGTCAACTGGAGGCCGCGCCCGAGTTCGACCCCGTAGGCGTCCACTTTCGGCTGGTCCGCCAGCCCCAGCGCCTGTAGGACCAGCCGCCCCGGGGCCACCGCGACACAGTCACAGTACTCGTAGAGTTCCTCCGCGCTGGTGTACTTCTTCCGGGTGGCGTCCATCTCAAACCCGGCCATAATCCGGTCAAAGTGCTCCCGCTTGAGTTTCAGGGTGCGTACATGGGGGTGGAGGTCTTTCATCTCTGCGGCCCGGGGCGCGCCCGAGAACAAGAGGTCCACCTCCTCACGCCACTTCGCCACCCCCTCGACGGCCCGTTTGGGGTCCAGGTCCACCGCGTCGTCGGCGGCCCGGCAGAAGCCGTAAATGGCGGTCACGGCGGGCCGGGCAATTTCGGGCATGAACCGCATGCCCAGGGAGAAGGAAGACCGCTGTGCGGCGGACATTCCGCCCATTCTACGCCGTCAGATCGGTGGGGTGTGTCCTTGCTCTTCGCCCATGATCATGTCGCGGATCGTGCCCCCGGACGGGATCATGGGATACACATCCTCCTCGCGCGGGATCACCACATCGAGCAGGTAGGGCCCCTTGGCCTTGATCATTTCTTCGATGGCCCCGGTCACTTCCTCGCGGCGCGCGATCTTGCGGCCCGGCACGCCGTAGAGCGCGCGCACGCCGGCCGTGAAGTTCGGGATGTCCTCGTTGAACTCCACGGAGGAGTAGTTGCCGGCGTAGAACTTCCTCTGCCACTGCCCCACCATCCCGAGCATCCGGTTGTTGAGGATGACCACCTTGACGGGCAGGTTGTTGTCCACCACCGTGCGCAGATCGTTGAGGTTCATCTCGAAGGAGCCGTCGCCGTCAATATCAATGACGAGGTCGTTGGGGCAGGCGAACTGGGCACCGATGGCGGCGGGCAGGCCGAAGCCCATCGTCCCCGCACCGCCGGAGGTGATAAACCGCCGCGGCTCATCAAACTTGTAGTACTGGAAAGACCACATCTGGTGCTGGCCCACGCCCGTGGTCAGCAGGGCCTTGCCCTTGGTCACCTCCCAGAGGCGCTCGAGGAAGTATTGCGGCTTGATCTCACCGGTGCCCGGCTTGTACTTGAACGGGAACTTGCGCTTCAACTCGTCAATGCGGTCGTGCCAGGCGGCATACGACCCCATCTTCACGCGCTTCGCCATCTCGGCCAGTGCCTCCTTCACATCCCCGGCCACGGCCACCTGCACCACCACATTCTTGTTGATCTCCGAGGGGTCCAGGTCCACCTGGATGAACTTGGCCTGGCTGGCGAACGCGGAAGGCTTGCCGGTCACCCGGTCGTCAAATCGGGCCCCCAGCGCGATCACGAGGTCAGCCTCATGGATGGCAAAGTTGCCGTACGCGGAGCCGTGCATCCCCAGCGACCCGGCATAGAGCACATGCGAGGCCGGGAACGCGCCCACCGCGAGGAGGGTGTGGGACACGGGAATCCCGGAAGTTTCCACGAACCGGCGGAGTTCCCTGCAGGCATCCGCCAGCACCACGCCCTGGCCCACATAGAGGAGCGGCCGCTTGGCCGCGGCGATGAGAGTCATGGCGCGGTCCAGTGCCTCCAGGTCGAGTTTGCGCACCGGGTTGTAACCCCGGAGGGTATAGGCGAAGGACACCGTCCGGGTGTCCACCTTCTCCTCCTGCGCGTCCTTGGCGATGTCCACAACCACGGGGCCCGGCCGGCCGGAGGCGGCCACATAGAAAGCTTCGCGCATCACCCGGCCCACATCGCCCACCTTGGTCACGAGGTAATTGTGCTTGGTGATCGGCATGGTTAGCGCCTGCACGGGGGTTTCCTGGAAGGCGTCCTTGCCGATCACCGGGCTCTTCACCTGGCCGGTGATGCCGAGCAGGGGGGTCGAGTCCATCTTGGCGTCCGCCAGCGGGGTCACGAGATTGGTGGCACCGGGTCCCGAGGTCACCAGCGCCACGCCCACCTTGCCGGACGCACGGGCGTACCCCTGCGCGGAGTGGCCCGCGCACCGCTCATCACCGGAGAGGATCACCTTGATGGAGGAGTCCGTCACCTCGTCGTAGATGGGAAGGTTGGCGCCGCCGGGGTACCCGAAGATATGGGTCACGCCCAGCTCCTCGAGCGCTTCCAGGATAATGCGGGCCCCCGACTTCACGGGATTGCCGTCCCGGCGGCTGGGCCGGGCGGGCTTCCCCGGCTTCGCGGAGGGCATGGCGGTGGTACCGGCAGG
>JAHFSL010000040.1:10387-10893 GCA_023265785.1 Candidatus Coatesiibacteriota bacterium
GTCAGACGCGCTCGCAGGTCCGGGTCTGGGCGGCGAAGCTGTAGGCGAGGCGCACAGCCGGGCGCGCGCCGGGGATCAAGCGCCTCAAGGGGCGCCAGAGCCAGCCGGTGGCGCCCAGGGTCGCAAAGAGCTCGCTGGTGGCGTCGGCGGCGGTGAACTGCGCGCCGTCAGCCGCCAGGAACCGGAGCGCGGACAACCGGTCGTAGAAGCTCATGCCCGGGAGGAGCGCTTCCGCGCGGGCGCTGTCCAGCGAGGCAAACTCCACCCGGCCGCCCCAGTTGAGGGCGCGCGCCAGCGCGGCAAACCGGCTGCACCGGCGGCACTGATGGTCATAGAGGAGCACCGGACGATTACCCATGGGTGAAGTCAATGATATCACGCACCCCATGAGCAGGCCACGCGGCGAATCCGGTCAAGAATCATTTCTGCCGCGCCCTCGACGGGATCGGTCAGGACCGGAAGCATGACGATATTCGGCGCGGCGCGTTCGGCGTTGGGCAGGTCGC
>JAHFSL010000041.1 GCA_023265785.1 Candidatus Coatesiibacteriota bacterium
TTCATGATGACGATCTTTGACACCTGGGTGCGGGAGGATGTGGGCCGGGTGTTCGTGCAGTTGTTCGATGTGCAACTGGGCATCGTGATGGGCCTGGGGTCGTCCCTGTGCTACTTCGCCGAGACCTGCGGCCTGGCCCTGGCGCTCGAGCACAACGGGGACCTCTACTCGTGCGACCATTTCGTCTATCCGGAGTACCGCCTCGGCAACCTGCATGACACTCCCCTCGCTGACCTGGTGGACACGGAGGCCCAGCGGCGGTTTGGCGCCGCGAAGCGGGACACCCTCCCCGCCTTTTGCCGCCGGTGCGATGTGGTGGACATGTGCCGGGGGGAATGCCCGAAGCGCCGGTTCGCGCGCACTCCTGATGGCGAGGAGGGATTGAATTACCTGTGCGGCGGGTACCAGGCGCTCTTCCGCCACATGCGGCCGCACCTCGAAACCATGGCCGCCCTGCTCCGCTCCGGCCGGCCCGCCGCGGCGATCATGGCGGGACCGGGCCGATCCGCGCGGCTGATACCATAGCCCCGATGGCGGGGTCCTGGCGTTGGCTCGCGGTCCTGGTCTGCCTGGTGGTGGGCCTGCCCGCCCGGGCGGGGTGGGCGGCGGGCGCCAAGGCAAGAAGAACGAATCTCGTCTTCATCCTGGCCGATGACCTGGGGTGGTCCGACCTGGGGTGCTATGGCAACCGCCTGTACCGGACGCCGCGCATCGACGCGCTGGCGGCGGGGGGCGCCCGATTCACGAATTTCTACTGCCAGGCCGCGTGCATGCCCTCACGGGTCGGCCTGCTGACCGGGATGAATCCCAGCCGGTTTCACGACCTGTACGGCGCGGTCCAGCCGTGCCTCACGATTCCCTGGGAACCGCTCCCGCCCGGCGAGGGGACTTGGGCCGAGGCCCTGCGGTCCGCCGGGTATGCGACCGGCCACATTGGCAAGTGGGGCGTCCGGCATTGGAAGGATGAGGGTGAAGGGGACCGGGGGTTCGCCTGGATGGCGTGCCACCAGCCGTGGTACTACCTGCCGAACTACCTGCCGCCCTACGAAGGTGAGATCGCCGAGTTGAAGGGCCGCGATGCGGGCCATCTTGTGGATTACATGACGGGCCGGGCCGAGGCATTCCTGGAGGAGCACCGCGACGGTCCCTTTGCCCTCGTCCTCTCCCATTTCGCCGTGCACGAGCCGCTCAAAGGGCAGGGCAAGCCGGCCTTCGTCGCGGCGGCCCGGGAGCGGGCCCGCGCCCTGGGGGTCCCGGTCAACGCCGATTACGCCGCGTTGGTGGAGGGGCTGGACGACAGCACCGGCCGCATTCTCGACAAGCTGGACTCCCTCGGACTGGCCGACCACACCGTTGTCTTTTTCCTGTCCGACAACGGCGGGGTGGATACGCCCGAATCCCCGGGCGAGCCGCCGGTCACCTCCAATGCGCCGTTGCGCGCCGGCAAGGCCACGATTTACGAAGGCGGCCTTCGCGTTCCGTGCATCGTGCGGTGGCCGGGAACCGTCGCTCCGGGGACCGTCCGGCCTGATCTTGCGTCCCTCGAAGATGTGTATCCAACTTTCCTGGCCATGGCCGGGGTGCCACTGCCGGCGGGCAAGCATCCCGACGGATTCAGCCTGGCGCCGGTCCTCGCGGGGACGGGTTCCACCGGACGCACGGAGGTGGCCCTCCAGTGGGAGGGCGCGATGCTCCGGCGCAACCGGTACAAGCTCATCGAGTTTCCACCGTATGTCCCGACTCTGGCCGAGATCGGGGCCGCCCGGGCCAAGGCCAAGAAGAAGAACAAGGAAGCCGCATTCACGCCGCCCACCTCCGAGCGGTTGCGGATTGAATTGTACGACCTGGAGGCCGATCCGGGTGAGGCCCATGATCTGGCCGCCGAGCGCCCCGCCCTCGTCAAGGAACTTCGGCCCCGCCTGCATGACTGGATGAAGCGGATGCACGGGGCCGACCACTATTCGCTCGAGCGCGTTCGGGCCGACGCGAGATCACTGGGCCAGGTGTACCCCGATCCGTAAGGCGAGGGTTCGATCCCGGAGCGCCGTCGGGGTGGATATCGGGGGCACCTTCGTCAAGGCCGGGCTGGTGACGGAGCGGGGGAGGCTGGTCGGGCGGCTGGTGCACCGGCCGGTGGACCGCCGGGCGTCAGGCGAAACGCTGTCCCGGGCCATCGCCGCCATCGCCGGGGAAGCACGGGCAGGGCGCAGGGCGGCAGCGGTGGGCGTCGCAGTGCCCGCCTCGGTCCGGGCGCCGGAGGGCCGGGTGGTGCGGGGCACCAGCAATCTGGTGGGGCTGGAGGAGTTTCCGTTCCGGGCGCGGATCGCCCGGCTCACCGGCCTGCCATGCGCGGTGGGCAATGACGCCAACTTGGCGGCGCTGGGCGAGGCCCGGGCCGGCGCGGCACGCGGCCGAAAGAATGTTCTCCTGCTCACGCTGGGGACCGGAATCGGGTCGGGGTTGGTGCTGGACGGAAAACTCTGGGAGGGTTCACGCGGCTACGGAGCCGAGTTCGGGATATCCGCCATTCGGCCCCCGCGGGGCGCGGGTCTGGGGGAGCGGTGGAGGCTCCTGGAGGAATTGGTGTCCGCCGAGGCCATGCGGACATGGGCGGGCGGGTCATCTCGCGAGGTGTTCGCACGCGCCGTGCGGGGCGACCGGCGGGCCCGGCGGGCGGTCGCTATCGTCCACGAATACCTCGGGGTGGCGGCGATGAATGCCCACCTCCTGCTGGATCTGGAACGGGTGGTGCTCGGCGGCGGGATGGCCAAGACGGGCGGCTCGCTGGCGCGGGGCGCCACGGCCGCGTTCCGGCGGATCTGTCCCCGGGCGTACCAGGGGAACCTCGAAATCCGGGTGGCGGCGCTGGGCGACGCCGCGGGCGTGGTCGGGGCGGCGCTCTATGCGCTGGAGCACCGGTGATGAGCGATTCCGCCGCGCCGATGGTGCTCGGCTACTACCCCACCTGGGAGCGGGAGGTGCCGCCGGCGCGGCTCAACTTCGCCCAGTTCACCCACCTGGCGCACGCCTTTGCCTCGCCCACGCCGGAGGGCGGCGTGGCGGGGGTGGAGGTGGCG
Source organism: Candidatus Coatesiibacteriota bacterium (assembly GCA_023265785.1). Classification (GTDB taxonomy): domain Bacteria; phylum Oederibacteriota; class CAKKQC01; order CAKKQC01; family CAKKQC01; genus JAHFSL01. Next base: position 3,078 of record JAHFSL010000041.1, read on the forward strand.
GCGGCGCAGGCGCTCACGGGTCCCGCACACGCGGCGGGGGTCAAGGTCATCCTCTCGCTGGGCGGCGGCGGGGCAGGGAGCGACCACTTCGCGGCCATCATGGCCGACCCCGCCAAAGCCGACCGATTCATCGGCGCGTCCGTGGATCTGGTCCGGGCGGGCGGCTATGACGGTATTGATTGCGACTGGGAGTTTCCCTCCACCGTTCCCGATGCGGCGAACCTGGTGAAGCTGGTCGCGGCGTACCGCAAGCGCTTGCCGAAGACCCTCCTCTCCATGGCGGTGAATGCCAGCGATTGGTATGGCCGGTGGTTCGACCATGCCGCGCTCCTACCGCTGTTCGATTTCCTGAATGTCATGACCTATGACTTCCACGGGCCGTGGGGGGACCACGCCGGCCACAATGCCCCCCTGCATCCCACGCCGGGTGACCCGGATGGGGCCGCGATGAATTCGGCCGCCGGGATGGCGTACTGGCGGGATGCGAAGCACTTCCCCCGCGAAAAGCTCCTGCTGGGTATCCCCTGTTACGGCCGGTCGTTCCTGGTGACGCGCTGGCATGATCCAACCCCGAAGCCCTCGACCCGGACCTATCTGGGGTACAACGCGGCCCGGCGCCTGCTGGCCGAAGGGTGGGTGCGGGAGTGGGACGCCGTCGCACAGGTTCCGTTTCTGCGCAAGGGCGGGGTGGATGAACTCATTTCCTACGAGGACGAGGAGTCCGCGAAACTCAAAGGCCGGTGGGCGCGTGCACAGGGGTACCGGGGGATCTTTTTCTGGGAGGTCACCCAGGACCTGGCGGATGGCACCCACCGGATCGCCGCCGCCGCGCGCGGGGAATTTCTCGACCCATGAGCGCGGGACTGGCGGAGCAGCTCAACGCGGGGATGGTGCTGTGCGACGGGGGATACCTGATTGAACTTGAGCGGCGCGGGTATGTGCGGAGCGGGTCGGACCGGGAAAAGGTCGGCACGGGCCGGGGGTCCGGCACCTTCACCCCGGAGGTGGCCATCGAGGCGCCAGCGGCCCTGCGGGGCCTGCACGAGGAGTTCCTGCGGGCGGGCGCGCAGGTCCTGCAGGCGCTCACATTTTTTGCAACCCGGACCAAGCTGGAGCGGAGCGGGTACGGCAAGGAAACCGAATTAATCAATCGGGCGGCCGTGGCTATTGCCCGGGAGGTTGCGGGCGACCGGGCGCTCGTTGCGGGCTCGGTGTCCCGGACCCAATTGATGGAAAAGGAGGGGCCGGGGGCCGCGCCCCGCATCCGCGACCTGCTGGCCGAGCAGATCGGGTTCCTCAAGGATGCCGGGGTGGACTTCCTGATCCTGGAGACCTTCTTTCACGTTGCCGAGATGAGGATCGGGCTGGAGGAGGCGCGCAAGACGGGCCTGCCGGTCGTGGCCACCTACAGCCTGCGGCCCACGCCGGACATGACGACCGATGGTGTCGTCGCCGCCGAGGCCTGCCGGATCGCGGTGGCCGAGGGAGCCCTTGCGGCGGGACTCAACTGCGAACAGGAACCGGCCCGGATGATCCCGGTCCTGCGCGCGATCCGGGCAGCGCTTCCCCCCGGGGCGCATGTTGCCGCCCAACCCGCGGCCCTGTGCACGACCGACGCGAAACCCTATTTCACCGGGATGCCGGAGTTTCCCGATGCCCTGGAAACCATCCAGATTGGGCGCGGCGCGTTTGAGGAATTCGGCCGGACGGCACGGGCCGAGGGCATCCGGTTTGTGGGTGGCTGTTGCGGCGCCAATGCCGCCTACATCCGCGCCCTCGCCGCCGGCGTTGCCGCCCGCTAGTACCACTCCCGGGGCCGGGGGTCGGGGCGCATGAAGAGGGGGCGCAGGAGAATCCCGGCGACGAAGCCGCCGACATGCGCCCAGAACGCAACGCCCGTCGCCTGGCCGTGCGTGGCGGCGGCAGCCAGCGCGCCATAAAAAAACTGGATCACGAACCAGAATCCAAGAAAGACCCAGGCCGGCAGGAGCATGGTGCGCATGAAGAATCCCAGGGGGATGAGGGTCAGGACTTGGGCCCGGGGGAAGGTGATGGCATAGGCGCCCATCACCCCGGCAATGGCGCCGGAGGCGCCGATCGTCGGGACGGCCGAGTGGGGATTGAGCGCCAGGTGGGTCGCGCCCGCCGCCAGACCGCACAGGACATAGAACAGCAGAAACTTGGCGTGGCCGATCCGGTCCTCGACATTGTCGCCGAAGAGCCAGAGGAACCACATGTTGCCGAGGAAGTGCATGAACCCGCCGTGCAGGAACATGCTGGTCAGGAATGGAAGATAGCCGCCGGGGAAGTGCGAGAACCCCGGGTCCGCGGGGTCGATGTACCGGGCCGGCACCAGCCCGAGCGCCAGGAACATGGCTTCCTGCCGGGCGGCCGGGAAGGAGAGTTCCCACCAGAACGCGAGGGCGTTGAGCGCGATCAGCGTGATCACCATGGTGGGCGGCCGTTCGTTGGGGTTGACATCGCGCAGGGGGATCATCGGGCGAGCCGCTTCAGCAGGCTGTCCAGCGGCAGGGTGTTCAGGACATCCCCGGCCCGCAACCACCCGCGGCGGGCGATGCCGATCCCGTAATCGCGGCCGGACGCCAGCTGGGTGTCGCGGTGCGAGTCGGTATTGATGGCGATGGTGACGCCCGCCTCCCGCGCCTGCCGGAGGGGTCCCTCGGCCAGGTCCAGCCGCTGGGCCTGGGCGTTGAGCTCCAGGCACGTGCCGTGATCCTTCGCCGCCCGGATCACCTCGGCCAGGTTGATGGCATACGGGGCCCGCTTGCCGATCAGTCGGCCGGTGGGATGGGCCAGCAGGGTGACATGGCGGTTCGCCAGCGCCCGGACAGCCCGGCGCGTCTGGTCCGCTTCGGGCAGGGTGAACGCGGTATGGATGGAGGCGACCACGACGTCCAGTTCCGCCAGGACCTCATCGGGATAGTCCAGGGTTCCGTCCGCCAGGATGTCCACCTCGGCTCCCTTGAGGACCCGGAAGCCCTTGAGGGTCCGGTTGAGCGCGTCAATTTCCCGGTTCTTCTTCCGGAGGTCCTCGATGGACAGCCCTCCTGCGACCCGGAGGGATCGGGAATGGTCACACAGCGCGATGTAGGCATACCCGAGGGCCTGCGCCGCGGCGGCCATCTGCGCGGCGGTGTTGGCCCCATCGCTCCAGGTCGTGTGCATGTGCAGGTCGCCCCGGAGATCGCCCGCCTCGATCAGTATGGGGAGTCGTCCCTGGAGCGCCGCCTCCACCTCGCCGGTATCCTCGCGGATCTCAGGGGGGATGAAAGGCAGTCCGACGGCCTTGAAGATCTCCTCCTCGGTGGCGCCTCCGCTGCGTTTCTTCCCCTTGAGCATGCCGTACTCGTTGAGGCTCATCCCCTTGGTGATCCCCAGTTCTCTGATCCTGATATTGAAGTTTTTGGAACCTGAAAAATAAAGAAGGGCCGCACCGAAGGATTCCGCCGGAACAACCCGCAGGTCCGCGTCCACGCCGGAGGCCAGTCGCACCGAGCACTTGGTCCCGCCCTGTGCCGTCACGGACCGAACCTCCTCAAATCCCGCAAAGGCCTTGAGGATGCCCGGGGCGTCCGCCGGTTTCCGGGGAATCGCCAGGAAATCGAGGTCCCCGATGGTTTCGCGCATCCGCCGCAGACTCCCGGCGATCTCGACCCGGGCCACCCCGGGCAGGGAGGCCAGCCGGGCGAGAATCCGCCGGGCCAGGGGCAGGGCGGTGGACAGCGGGACCCGGCCGGCACCCGAGCGCAGGAGTTCCATCCCCTTCAGGATCTTCGCGGCAGCCTTCTCGCCCAATCGGGGCAGGGCCGCAACCTTTCCTGAAGCAATCGCCCGCTCCAACCCCGCGAGGTTTCGGACCTTGAGCTTCGTGGCCACCAGCATGGCGGTCTTGGGGCCCAGTCCCGGGACCGCGAGCAGGGTCTCGAGTCCCGGTGGGAGGGACTTCCTGATTTTTTCATATTCCGTGCACCGGCCCGTGGTCACCAGTTCCCCGATCTTGGTGGCGATCCCCTCGCCGATGCCGGGCAGGGTCCGGAGCCCCTTCGTCCCTTCCGCGCGGAAGATCGCGGCGGCGTCCCGGTCCAGTCCCCGGAGGACCTGGGCGGCGCGCTCGTGGGCCTGCGTTTTGAACCTGATCGCCCCCGTCACCTCGAGCAGGCGTGCGAGCCGGTCCAGTGCCTCCGCCATCTCCCCGTTGGTCACGGGTCAGACGACCAGGGGGAGGCGGTCCTGCGGCGGCCCGTCCAGCACCTCGCGAACCTTGGCCGCCAGTCCCGTCGGCGTAAAGGGCTTCTCGAGGAAGGCGATGCCGGAGACCAGCAGGCGGTGCTGGATGATGGCGTCCTCGGTATAGCCCGACATGAACAGGACGCGGGTGGCGGGTCGCAGAGGCCGGAGCCGGTCGGCCAGGACCCGGCCGCTCATCTGGGGCATGACCACGTCGGTCACGAGCAGGTGGATCGGACCGGCGTGATCCGCCTGTACCTGCAGGGCGTGGGCGCCGTCCGGCGCGACCAGGACCCGGTAGCCGAAGCTCTTGAGGACATCGGTGGCCAGTTCGCGCACGCCGGTTTCGTCCTCCACGAGCAGGATGGTCTCCGTGCCGTGGGCGATCGTGACGGGCACCGGGGCGACGGAAACCGGCTCGCTCCCGTCCGTCACCCGGGGCAGGTAAATCTTGAAGGTGGTTCCCTTCCCGGGTTCCGAGTAGACCCAGATGTTTCCGCCGCTCTGCTTGACGATGCCGTACACGGTGGACAGTCCCAGCCCCGTACCCTTGCCCTTTTCCTTGGTCGTAAAGAACGGCTCGAAGATCTGCGCCTGGGTGGCCGCATCCATCCCGGCGCCGGAATCCGAAACCGTCAACCGGACATAGGCGCCGGGCCGGACGGCGAGATGCCGCGCGGCGTACTCCTGGTCCAGCCAGGCGTTGGAGGTTTCCAGGGTCAGGACGCCCCCCTCCGGCATGGCGTCGCGGGAGTTGACCACGAGGTTCATCACCACCTGTTCGATCTGCCCGGCGTCCGCCTTGATCCGGCCCAGGTCCGGCGCCAGGTCCATCCGCACCTCGATGTCCTCTCCGATCAGGCGGCCGAGCATTTCCCGGAGGTCCCCGAGTTCGGCATTGAGGTCCAGGACCCGCGGCTGTTGGACCTGCTTGCGGCTGAAGGCGAGGAGTTGCTGGGTCAGCAGGGTGGCGCGCTGGCCGGCCTTGTGAATCTCGCCGATGAAGTGGCGATCGGGATGTTCGGCGGGTATGCGCTCGAGCAGGAGTTCGCTGTACCCGATGATCGTCGTGAGAATGTTGTTGAAATCGTGCGCCACGCCGCCGGCGAGCCGGCCCACGGCCTCGAGTTTCTGGGAGAGGATGAGCTGGGCCTCCGTGTGCTGGAGGGCCTCTTCCTGGTGGACCCGGTCGCTGATGTCGCGCCCGACCCCTTCCAGCGCGATGACGGTCCCGGTGGCATCACGCATGGGGGAGTAGCGGTGCTCCGTCCAGACCAGGTGCCCGTCCCGGTGGATGAACCGGAGGATCGCCGGCGACCGGAAGGGGGATCGACCCGCAATCATGTCCGCGAGGCGCGGCAGATCGTCGGGGTGCAGGATGCGATTGGCCAAATCCGGATCCGCATAGTGTTCCTCGGGGGTGTATCCGACAATGTCGGTGACGGCGCGGCTGACGAACTCGAAGCCGAAGGACGGGCGAAGCCGGATCCGGTAGATGATGTCGGGCGCATTTTCCGCGAGCCGGCGCATCTGGGCCTGGCTCTCCGCCAGCGCTTCGGTGGCCCGCCGGCGCTCCACGGCATACAGGAGGCCGCGGGCCAGCATCCCCGGGTTGGCATGGGTGAGCGGAAGAAATTCCTGGGCGCCGCGATCGAGCGCCCGCAGGGCGCTGGACTCATCCTCCGTGGCCGCCAGCACGACCAGGGGACGCGGTGCGGCGGCCAGCGCCAGCCGGGACACCAGTTCCTCCGCCGGGCGATCCAGCCCGGTGATGGCGAGCAGGACCACGTCGGGGGCGTGGCGCCCGTCCAGCAGGCCCGCGCCCGCGGCATCCGGGTCGGGAGAACGGGCAACATGAAACAGGTGTCCCGAGGATTCCATGAGCAGGTTCCGGGCGCATTCGGCGACGTCCGGGTTTGATTCCACCAGCAGGACATTCATCGTGGGGCGCCTCCAGCATGACGCATGGGGGCGGGGGAATACAATGGTGACCGATGCGCCGCAACCCGTCCCGCCCCCCCCGCACCCTCCTGCGCACCTCCATCTTCAGGATCGGCGCCGAGGAGTTCCTCCTGCCCGGCCCGCGCCGGCGGTCGCACACCTTCTACCTTCTGCACGCGCCCGACTGGATCAACGTCCTGCCGGTGGACGATGCGGGGCGGGTCTGGGCCATCCGCCAGTTCCGGCATGGAACCATGCGCCGCGAGCTGGAGATCCCGGGCGGCGGCATGGACGGGACGCGGGAAACGCCCCTGGCGGCCGCCAAGCGCGAACTGCGGGAAGAAACGGGTGCGGAGGCCCGGCGGTGGATCCCGCTCGGCCGGGTCCATCCCAACCCCGCCTTCCACCGGAATTGGCTCCACATGTTCCTGGCGGTCGGCGTGCGGCGCGTGGCGGAGCAGAGGCTGGACCCGGCGGAGTTTATTGATGTGGACCGCATCCCGCTTCGCCGGATCCCCGGCCTGATCGCGCGGGGCCGGATTGCCCATGCGCTCGTCATCAACGCCTTTCACGCCGCGCTCACCCGGCCCGCCGCCAAACGGGCGCTTCATCGATTCCTTTGATACGATGGAACCTTCCGGGGCGATAGTTCAGTTGGGAGAACGCCTGCATGGCATGCAGGAGGTCGGGGGTTCAACTCCCCCTCGCTCCACCACCTTCATCGTGCGCCCATGATCGTCCGTCCCTGCCCGCCCGCCGAGTTCCTGCACCGCGCGGGCCCCTGGCTCCAGACCCGGGAGTCGGAGCACAACCTGGTCCTCGGGATTGCGGGGAGCCTCGCGGCGACCGGGGGTCCGCCCGCCCAGGTCGGGAGCCCGCCGGGCGGGCCGCCGTTCCTGGCGACCATCGAGGATGGGACGGGGGAGGTCGTCGCGGCGGCGGTGCGCGTGCCGCCGCATCACCTCGTCGTCACCCGGGCGCCTGCCAACGCGCTCCTGGCGCTCGCGGAACACCTGGCGCCGGTTGCCCCGGAGGTCACTGGCGTCAACGGTCCGGTGGAAGCCGCGGAGGGTTTCGCCGCCGCGTGGGCCGCGCGGACCGGAATCGCCGCCCGCGTGGTCATGCGGCTGGGGGTGTATGAATCCACCCGCGCCATCCAGCCCGGGGTGGCCGGCCGGTTCCGGCTGGCCGATGCCGCCCACCTGGAGCTGTGTGTCCGGTGGCGGCGCGCATTCCTCGCGGAGGCGGTCCCGCACCATCCGGAACACGGTGAGGACCGGTCCGACGAGACAGTCCGGCGCCTCATGGCGGGCAACCAGATTTTCCTCTGGGTGGATGCCGGCGAGCCGAAGTCCATGGCGGTCTGGCAGCGGCCCACGCCTCACGGCGTGTGCATCTCGGCCGTCTACACCCCGCCGGAGCACCGTCGCCGGGGCCATGCCAGCGCTTGCGTGGCGGCCCTCACCCAGTGCCTGCTCGACCAGGGCCGCCGGGCGGTCTGCCTGTTCACCGACCTGGCCAACCCGACCTCGAACTCAATCTATGTGAAGGTGGGATTCACCTCTGTCTGCGAATTCGCCGATCACGAGTTCCAGCACCCTGCACCCGGCGGAGGGTA
>JAHFSL010000370.1 GCA_023265785.1 Candidatus Coatesiibacteriota bacterium
CGTGGCGCGGGCGGCCGCGGGGGCGAAGAACGCCGCGCGGGCGGTTTCCTGGAATCGCTCGCCGCCTGCCTCCGGATACAGCGCGGCGTGGGCCCGGTGCTGGAGCGCGGCAGCCGTCCACATCAGGACCGCCATCCCGGCCAGGAGCCAGCTCCAGGTGTCCCAGAGGCCCCACTGGAAGCACACGAGGGGCGCCACGACGAAGAGGTGCACGGCCAGTGCCGAGGACGCGACCCGGGGCCAACGGACCGCTGTGCGGAACGCCTCCAGCCGGCGGGCGGCCTCATCGCGGTCCAGCGACTGGTCCAGCGCGCGCCGGATGGACTCGTCCTCGTACCCCGGTCCGGCCTTCCTGATCTCCCCCAAGGCCCGGCTCCACGCCGCCGCCTGGGCCGGGCTGTCGGCCCGGGCAAAGACGGCGCCGTTCACGAGCAATTTCGCGTCATCCGTCGTCACCAGCGCGGCGGCGGCCAGCGGCATGAACACCGCGGGCTGGGGCGACCGGCCATCCGGATGGACCGAGAGCGCGTTGTACGAGAAGAGTCCCGAGGGCGCAATGGAATACGGCCATGCCTGGGTCACCAGGAACGACCCCAGCGGCGGCAGGGGGTTGCCCATGGCCAGCCCCAGCCGCTCGCTTCCGATGAGCCCGCTGGGGTGCGCGGGGCGGAACCGGGCCAGCCAGGGGGCGTGGAACACCACGGCCTGCCGGCCGATGAGCGAGGCGCATTCGAGCAGGTACAGCCCCGCCAGGACGGCGAAGAAAACCTGGGTATCCGTCAGTCCAGGTTCTCCTTCTTCCCAAACAGCTTGTCCCAGATCCGGCGGAAGAACGAGGCGAACCCCACGAGGATGAATGCCCCGAATTTCCAGATGTACTTGAAGAATCCGAACTTCCACGCCGCCGCGGCAGCGCCGCCGGCGATCAGCGCCGTGAGCCCGATCTTGGCGATCCGGTCACCCTCCCGGTACTCGGCGTACTTCTGGCCCGACTTGAATGAAAACGCCGCCAGAACCTCCCGGAAATCCGGTAGGGCCTTCGTCAACTGTCCCGGCGAGAGCACCAGCGTGCTCTGCATCACGCCATTGCGGCCGAGCATGCGGACATCGTAATTGATGACGCGGTCACCCTTTTCCGTTTGCAGGAGCAGGCCCCACTCCAAATTATTGGTCTTCTCGTTGTAATGGGGCTCGACGGCCCAGCCCACGACCTCCATCTCCGGCAGGTTATGGCGCTTGCGCTCGACATTCCCCTCCTTGACACCCTCCTTCATGCCGTCCAGCAGTTTGGCCGCGTCAATGGACTTCTTTTCGTCGTCCTTCACATACCCGATGTCATTGAACTCGAAGACCACGATCCAGGGCTGGGTATCCCCCTTCTGGAAGATGTTGCCCGGGGCGAGAAAGCCCTCCTCATGGTGATTGACCAAATTGCCCATCATCTGCATGAGCTTCTCGGTGCCCTTCTTCCCGGTGAACCAGTAGCCGTTGGGCAGGTCTATTTCGGCAAACGAGCCGATCGCGGCCTTGCCCGGCCCGAAGATCCAGTCAATGTCCGCCGGCGCCCCCGGCCCGGTTTCAGCGTGCGCCGGGACAGCCAGCAGGGCGAGAAGGGTCAGGAGCTTCGTCATGCAGGCGCTATTGTAACGCGAAGCCGCGCTAGCGCGGGAAGGCGGCGGACACACCGCCGTCCACATTCAGCATGTTGCCGGTGGTCTTGGCGGAGCGGTCCGAGACGAAAAACAGGATGGCTTCGGCCACATCCTCGGGATAGATGTGCACCTTGAGGGCGTTGCGCTGGCGGTAGAACTCCTCCAGATCGGCGGGCTTGATGCCGTAGGTCTTGGCCCGCTCGGCGCGCCAGGACTACTCGTTCCAGATGCGGGAGCCGGCCAGCACGGCATCAGGATTCACCACATTGACCCGGATGCCGACGGGCGCACCCTCCTCGGCCAGGCACCGCGCGAGGTGGACCTCGGCCGCCTTGGCGGCGGAATAGGCCGAGGCGTTCTTGCCCGCCGCGAGCGCGTTCTTGGACGCGACAAAGGCCAGCGTCCCGCCCGTCTTCTGGGCCTTGAGCACCCGGAACCCTTCCCTGGCCGCGAGGAAATACCCGGTTTCCAGGATGGCAATGTTCCGGTTCCATTCCGCGAGCGTCGTGTCCTCGATGGGCGCCGAGGAGGCGATTCCGGCATTGGCGATCACGATGTCCACCCCGCCGAAGGCGACCGCGGCTTCATCGAAGGACCGCCGCATGTCCACCTCGCTGGTCACATCCCCAGCGCCGGTGGCCACCCGGTCCCCGCCGAAGGCCTCACGCAGTTCCACCGCGGCCTTCTCCAGCGCCGCCGGATCAATGTCCAGGAGCACCACATGGGCGCCGGCGGTGAGCAGTTTGCGCGCGACCGCCCGGCCGATTCCGCCCGCGCCGCCGGTGATCAGGGCCACCCGGCGGGCGAGTTCCTTCTCGGGGGGCTGACGCTTGAGTTTCGCCTCCTCCAGCGGCCAGTACTCCACCCCGAAGGCCTCGGCCTCGGGCAGGGGCACATACTCGGAAACCGTGGTGGCGCCGCGGATCACCTGCACGGCATTGAGGTAATACTCCGCCGCCACCCGGGCCGTGGACTTGTCCCGGGCAAAGGTCATGATCCCCAGCCCGGGGACCAGCACCACCACCGGGTTGGCATCGCGCATCGGGGGCGATTCCGGCCGCTTGCACCGCTGATAGTATGCGGCGTAGGCATCGCGGTAGCCGGGCAGGGCCGCCTCAACGGCCGCGGTCAGCGTCTCCGCGGTCCCGACGGCCGGATTCCAGTCCACGAACAGCGGCCAGATCTTGGTCCGCAGGAAGTGGTCGGGGCACGAGGTGCCCAGCGCGGCGAGTTTCTTCCCGTCCCGCGCATTCACGAATTCCAGCGCCAGCGTGGAGTCCTCGGCATGGCCGATCTTCCGGTCCTTCTGCCCGACCAGTCCGCGGATGACCGGCATGACGGCGGCAAAGAGTTCCCGCCGTTTAGTGTCCGGGAGGGGCTGGTGTGCGGCCCCGCCGAACGACGGTCCCTTCTTCGCGGCCTGCTCGGCCAGGTAGGTGGCGGCCCGCTCAATCGTGTTGAGGCTGGTCTCGTAGCACTCCTTCGCCGTGGGCCCCCAGGTGAACAGCCCGTGGCCCGCCAGGATGACACCCTCCATCCCGGCATGAGCCTGCACGAACTCCCCCAACTTGAGCCCGAAATCAAACCCCGGCCTCTGCCACCCGATCCAGCCCACCTTGGAGCCGAAGATGTCATGGGTCAGCCGCGCCCCGTCCTTCGCCGTCGCGATGGCGATGATGGCGTCAGGATGGAGGTGGTCCACATGCTTGTGCGGGATGAAGGCGTGCAGGGGAGTATCAATGGAGGCCGGGGCGGGATTGAGATTGTAGGTACAGTGGGCCAGCAGGCCCACCATCTCGTCC